>NZ_JBYSXD010000030.1:0-54192 GCF_058781865.1 Arthrobacter sp. FW306-1B-F12A | reverse complement strand
CAAAATCAACCAATTCATAAAAACAAATCGGTATCAACAAACTTGGCACACTATTGAGTTCTCAAACAACAGACACAATCCGAATACTCCTCGGAACAAATTCGATGTTCCGCATTTCCTCGCTGCGATGTTTCTACTTTATTTCATTCATTTCAACTTTGCAAATCCAGGATTTCTCCAGAAATTTACCCAAGTGAATCGAATTTTCCCCACAGAGTCGATAAATTATCCGATTTCCAGACTTTTGGTCTAAACCGAATTATTCACATTCAATGGGATTTTGTTCGCAATTTATCCGCTTCAGCGGCAGCGACTCAGAAAACGATACACGCTCCCCCGGAGCCGCGCAAGTCGGCTCGGAGGAGCGTGCAATAGAACATGGAACAGCCCGTCTGGCGCGCCCACACAAGAACACACCGTGGAGCTAAGTAGGCGTCAGACGGTCACTTCGACGGTGGCCAGATTCTTCTTGCCGCGGCGCAGCAAAAGGTACCGGCCGTGTAGCAGTTCCGCCTGGTCGATGACGGCGTCGGGGTCGGTCACCTTGCTGTTGTTCACGTAGGCGCCGCCCTCCCCCACCGTGCGGCGGGCAGCGGACTTGCTCTCGGACAATCCAGACGCAACCAAGAGGTCGATGATCCCGAGGCCATCCGCGCCGATCGAGGCAGACGGCAGCTCTGCAGTTGCCGACGCCAAGGTCACTTCGTCCAGAACCGAGAGATCGCCATTTCCGAACAGTGCAGCCGAAGCAGCGATCACTTTCTCCGTCGCGTCCACTCCGTGCACCAGTGAAGTGACCTCGAAAGCGAGCCTGCGCTGGCCTTCGCGGGCGAACGGGCGCTCGGCAACAGCGGCTGCGAGTTCCTCAATCTCGGCGCGGCTAAGGAACGTGAAGACCTTGAGGCGGTCAACGACGTCGGCATCCGCAGTGTTGAGCCAGAACTGGTAGAAGGCGTACGGGCTGCACATGTGGGCGTCGAGCCAAATGGCGTTGCCTTCGCTCTTACCGAACTTGGTGCCGTCAGAGTTGGTGATGAGGGGCGTCCCCAGGGCGTGGACAATCTTGCCGTCGACCTTGCGGATCAGCTCCGTACCGCTCGTGAGGTTGCCCCACTGGTCCGAGCCGCCGGTCTGCAGCACGCAACCGTAGTCGCGGTTGAGCTGGAGGTAATCCATGCCCTGCAGGATCTGGTAGCTGAACTCGGTGTAGCTGATGCCCTCATCGGAGCTGAGACGGGAGGCCACGGCATCCTTGCGGAGCATGGTGCCCACACGGAAGTGCTTGCCGATTTCGCGCAGGAAATCGATGGCGCTCAGGGGCGCGGTCCAGTCAAGGTTGTTCACCATGCGTGCGGCATTGTCGCCCTCGAAGCTGAGGAAGCGTCGGACCTGGGCCTGAAGGTAGCCGACCCACTCCGACACGGTGTCCTTGGTGTTCAAGGTGCGTTCCGCCGTCGGGCGCGGATCGCCGATCAGTCCGGTGGAGCCGCCCACCAGGCCGAGCGGCTTGTGGCCGGCCAACTGCAGACGGCGCATGAGCAGGAGCTGGACAAGGTTGCCAAGGTGCAGTGACGGAGCCGTGGGGTCGAAGCCACAGTAATACGTGATCGGGTCCCCGGCGAGCAGCTTTTCCAGTTCCGTTTCATCCGTGGAAACGTGGATCAGGCCGCGCCATTTGAGCTCTTGCCAGATATTGGCAAAGCCCGGGTCGTTGTGTTGGGACTCGAGGTTGTTTACGTGTGACACGAGTTCTAAGTTAGCAGGATTGCCGATCAGCTTGCGTACATGGCTCAGCGCTCGATACCCGCCGGCAGTGGCGCCGCGGTGATGAGGCGCAGCCGCTGCGTCGGACGCGTCATGGCGACGTAGAGATCGCCCACCTTGCCATGCTCGTGATTGAGCATCGCGGCTGGCTCAAGAACAACCACGCCGTCGAACTCCAGGCCTTTGGCTTCCTTGGGGCTGATGACCACGATGTCCTGGGAGTAGCTGCCCGCTCCGGTGCCCACACGGTGACCGTAGACCCCACGGAGGGCGGCTGCAGCCCGAGGCAGGAGGGCGCCGTCGGCAATCACGGCCAGGAGGCCGCCGTCGATCGCTTCCAGTTCCTCCGGAAGGATTTCGACGAGCCGGTCTACCATCCCCGCTTCGTCGACGCGGTCCACGATCGGTGACCACTTGCCTTCGCGAACGGCCTTGGGAGCAGAAACAACCAGCCCAGCGCGGTTCGCCATGCGGACTGCCGCTTCGGCGATCTGCGAGGGAGTCCGGTAGTTGACGGTGAGTTCTTCGAGCTGCCAGCGGTCCCCGAACGACGGCGCGAGGGCACTTTGCCAGGAATTCGCACCGGCGGAGGAACTCGTCTGGGCGATGTCGCCGACGATCGTGAAGGACTTCAGCGGGCAGCGGCGGACCAAAAGCCGCCACTGCATGGGCGAGAGCTCCTGCGCTTCGTCCACCACAATGTGTCCGAACGCCCACGAACGGTCGCTCGTGGCACGTTCTGCGGCGGTCAGCCGTGTTTCGCGTTCCTGGTTCTGGTCTGCCAGTTCTTCGGCCGTCATCAACACGTCGACGCCCATGGCCTCCATGTTGACCAGTGTCTGCTTGGCGTTGGCGATGTCGCGGGCACGGTCGTGTTCTTGCTGGGCCAGTCCCCTGCCCGCGGCAGGATCGAGCTCGCCGAGGAGTTCAGCGGCCTCGTCGAGCAGCGGAACATCGGCTTCCGTCCACGGTGCATCCGCGGGGCGAAGCAGGAGGGCACGCTGCGCCGGCGTGAGGTGCGGGGTGCAGGCCTCCAGGATGGCTGGCTTGCTGAAGAGCTCGGAAACGAGCTTCTCGGGAGTCATGGGCATCCAGCACAAGTTCAGGACGATCCTGACGTCGCGTGCCGAGCGGACGTCCTCAGCGAGGTAGGAACGGTCGGCATTGTTGCCGATGTTCGATTCCTCGACGATCTCCGTCAGCTGCTCCGTCAGCTCGCGCAGCAAAATCTTCACGAACGTCACGCGCGCTTCATTGTGCGGCTTGCCGGTGGCGCGTGCCCTGTCCCGGGCGCGGCGGACTTGCCGCACGGACAGCGTGAGCTTGCGGGAATCGACCTCGAGGATGCGGTCCTCAGCGGGAGTCCGCTGGCGGTTGGCCACGGCATTCGCAATCACGTCGGCCATGTTCAGCTTGCCCTTGAGCGCTGCGACGTCCGGATCCGCCTCCGGGACGGCATGGATACCGGGCATGAGGCGGCCCAGGCTCGCCATGACCACGCCGGTCTCGCCGAGGGACGGCAGGACCCGCTCGATGTAGTGCATGAACGACGAAGAAGGTCCAACAAGCAGCACACCTGCCGACTTCAGGCGGTCACGGTGGGTGTACAGCAGGTAGGCGGCGCGGTGGAGCGCGACGGCCGTCTTGCCGGTACCGGGACCACCTTGGACAACCAAGGCACCCGACATGGACGAACGGATAATCCGGTCCTGCTCGGACTGGATGGTGCCGACGATGTCCGACATGCGGCCGGTGCGCTTGGAATTCAGGGCGGCAAGGAGTGCGCCCTCGCCCTGGAGCGAGGCGTTGTCCGCCAGCATGCTGGCATCCAGGACATCGTCCTCGATCGCTTTGACCTCCCGGCCCTGCAGGATCAGGTGACGACGACGGCGGACGCCCTGCCGGTCGAAAGCGGTCGCCTGGTAGAAGTGGCCGGCTTCGGGGGCGCGCCAGTCGACCATAAGCCGCTGGAGATCCGCCGTGGACAGTCCGATGCGGCCGATGTACTGCGCCTCGCCGCTGTCCAGGTCAAGGCGTCCGAACACGAGACGGTCGTCGACGGCGTCCAGCTGGGCGAGCCGGTCCTCGTACAGTGCCGCGAAGGCGTCCCTTTCGGAAACGTTCTGCATGGTGCCCACCGCTCCGGCGCGCCGGACCTGCGCCAGCTGTTGGCGCTTTTCCTCCCGCAGCTCATCCAGGCGCGAGTAGAGACCGGCCACGTACTCCCGCTCGTGGATCAAATCAGCGTCGTGCATCGAAACGTTCCCCTATCGAAAAAGACGGACCGTCCATTCTACAGCGGTTTTGCTTGACGTGGGTGAAACTGCCCGCACGCCGGTGCGTCACACAATGTTCACCCGGCGCTAACCTCCTGAGCTTTTCCATCCGCACCAAGTGGTGCTTCAATGCTGCAATGCAGCACGACGTTGCCCTGACCCGACACGGCATCAGCCTGGTCCCGCTCTCCCCCGCACATGCCGGTCCGCTCTTCGATTTTGTGGACTCCGGGATGTGGTCCGGCATGGCCGCCGAGCAGCCCTTGAGTGCCGCGGAACTGGCCGAACTCTTCGCGGCCCGCCTCGAAGATCCGGCGACCATGCCGTTCGCCGTCGTCGAACAGCGGACGGGAGCGCTGCTCGGAACCACATCCCTGTGCGAGTACAGTCCGCGCCAGCAGCGCTTGGAAATCGGCGGCACTTTTTACGGGCGCCCGTTCTGGGGCAGCCACGTCAATCCGGCCGCGAAGCAACTGCTGTTGGCGTACTCCTTCGATGTGTTGGACGTCCACCGGGTGGCCTTCCGCTGCGATGCCCGCAATACGCGCAGTGCCTCGGCTATCCAGCGGCTTGGGGCCAGCTACGAGGGCACCCTGCGGGGGCACCGCTTCGCTCCCGACGGGAGCCGTTGCGACACGGCCGTCTTCTCGATCCTGCGCGAAGAATGGCCCCACGTGCGCGAGTCCCTGCTTGGCCGCCTCGCGCCGTTCGAGCTGGCCGACAACCAGTGTGCGTATGTCGCCGAGCCTGCCCGGACCGAACACGCCGCTTGAAGGATTCCTCGCTGGGCCCCTACAAAGGCTTCTCGACGGCGCGGCTGCGGCCCGGCTTGTAGCGGGACACCGTGGGATCCCCGGAGAGCCAAAAGCGCCACGGGTAGTCGGCGGAACCGCCGTCGCCCGATACTCCGACCCGGAGCCCGCTCGCGACTGCCGATGGCGCCGCCGGAGTGACCGGAAGTTCGAGGCCGAAGGGCTCGGCCAAGGCATCCCGGCCGCTGTCCGCCGTCGTCAGCCCCATGGCGGACGCCAGCCGGGCGGGCCCGCTGGCAAGATCGGTCGGCGATTTCGACGCCGGACGGCGGGACTGTGCCAAGGCTTGGCCGGCCACCACCTCCCCTGCCCGCAACAGCAGCGCGGACGCAACGCCGTCGGGACCGCAGACAATGTTGGCGCAATAGTGCATGCCATACGTGAAGTAGACATAGAGGTGGCCTGCCGGACCGAACATGGGAGCGTTCCGGGCGGTGGGGCCGCCGAAGGTATGGGATCCAGGGTCGGGTTGGGCCGATCCCCGCGGGCCCAGATACGCTTCCACTTCGCTGAGCCGGACGGACACCGTGCCCTCGGGAGTCCGGTGGCTCAGCACGGCGCCGAGGAGCAAGGGGGCAACGTGCCGCGGATCACCGGAAAGAATGGCCCTGATGGCCTCCGGAGACGCACCCTGCGTTGTCATGCCCAGACCCTAGCAAAAATCCGCCAACCGGGCCGTGGCCGGCTATGTCCGATTTCCGCTAGGACGCGCCTGCCGATGCTGAAAGGATGAAGTCATGGACTTTTGGCAACGCTACCGTGCGATCGATGCGCGGGATCCCCGGTTCGACGGCCAGTTCTTCACCGCCGTCCGCTCGACGGGCATCTATTGCCGGCCGTCGTGCCCGGCACGGACACCCAAGGCAGAAAACGTGACGTTCTACGAAACCTCGGCCGCCGCCCACGAGGCCGGGTACAGGGCCTGCAAACGCTGTCTGCCGGAGGCGGTTCCGGGCACGCCTGCGTGGAACCTGCGCTCGGACGTCGCCGGCAGGGCGATGCGGCTCATCAACGACGGCGCGATCTCCCGGGTGGGCGTCGAAGGACTCGCCGCCAGGCTGGGCTACTCCTCCCGCCAGCTCAACAGGATCCTCAGCCACGAACTCGGGGCCGGGCCGCTGTCCTTGGCGCGGGCCAGCCGGGCGCAGACGGCCAGGACGCTTCTGGTCTCCACCTCGATGAAACTCTCGGACGTGGCGTTCGCCGCCGGGTTCAACAGTGTCCGCCAGTTCAACGACACCATCAACGAAGTCTTCGCCCTGACTCCCACGGCACTCCGGGCCACCGCCAGGCCCCTAGGCCATCACGGCAAGCAGGGTGAGGCCACTTCCTTGACCCTCAACCTCCCGTACCGGGAGCCTTTCGACACGGGGATTTTCGATTTCCTCGCGGCCCGCGCGATTCCCGGCGTCGAACTGGCGGGCCCCACCAGCTATGCGCGGACCCTCCGCTTGCCCCTCGGCAACGCAGTGTTCGCAGTGGAGTACGACGCCGGGGCGCGCGGCGGCGCGCTGACCCTCGCCGTCAGCACCTTGGATCTCCACGATCTTCCCGTGCTCCTTAGCCGGGTGCGGCGATTGTTCGATCTCGACGCCGATCCCGTGGCCGTCGACGAGGCGTTGGCCTCCGATGCCAGGCTCTGCCCGTCAGTTCGCGATACGCCCGGGATCAGGGTTCCGGGTGCCGTGGATCCCCAGGAACTGCTGATCCGGGCGATGATCGGCCAGCAAATCACCGTAGCCGCCGCACGCACCGCTTTGAGCCAACTGTCCGACGCCGGGACCCGCTTGCCGGAAGGGCACCCGGGACACGCGCTGGGCCTGGACCGTCTCTTCCCCACGACCGGGGAAATCGCACGCTCGGGCCGGGAACTACTGAAAGGCCCCCAGCGCCGCATAGATTCCGTGCTTGCCGCGGCAGCAGCCATGGCCAGCGGGGAACTCGACTTCGACTACGGCGACGACCCCCAAACGCTCGCGGACAAACTATTGCCGTTGCCCGGCGTAGGACCATGGACCGTGGGCTACGTGGCGATGAGGGTCATCGGCGACCCGGACGTCTTCCTCGCCAACGACGCAGCCGTCCGGAACGGCCTCAAGAAATTGGCCGCCTCGGAGGGCCTGCCTACAGACTTCCGCAACGTGAGCCCGTGGCGTTCCTACGCCACGATGCATCTGTGGAGGGCAGCGGCAAGCAAACGCGGCAGCGCTATCGTGTCGCGGGAACGCTCGATGGCCACGGGAGAAGCTCCGGCAAGTCAACACCGTCCGCGTCGGCAGAGGCCCGCAGGCTCCCCAGGGTAGGCGTGCGGCCGGCGAGCCAGGCCGCGATATCCGTGATCATGCCGTTGATGGCAACGGACTGCCGCCCCGAGCCGATGACCACCTGCGGCAGGCCCAGGGGCTGAAGCACGAATTTCTGGTCTGCGGGCACGCGGGCCGAGAGGAAATCGAAAAGGTGCTCGCAGAATTGCCGGCTCCAGGCTTCCGGTCCGCGACCGATTCCCAGGTCCGTGACGTGGATGACCAGTTCGCGCCAGAGCGCCAGGCCGCCGTCGAGCACTGTTCCGTTCCGGAAGCTGATCCGGGTGTTCCAGCCGGACTCCACAAGCCCATCGAAGGCCCGCAGGGCCCGCGAGAGGGCCGCTTCGGTGGCGTCACGGTGTTCGGCAAGGCTATGGCTAGCCGCCAGCTCAATCGCCTTCGTACGGCCCTCGTAGCCGCCGTCGTAGATGTCGATGGTCTCGCCGCGTGCGGCGTATTCCAGTTGCCTGGCCATGGCGTTCGAGATACCGGCAATGTGAGCCAGTACGTGGCCGCGGGTCCACCCGGGCAGCTCGGAGTGAGCTGCAACATCGGCGTCGTCGAGTTTGGCGACAACGTCGGTGACAGTGCCGGCTGCTTTGTGGAGCTCGGCAAGAAGCGCTGAGGTAGTGATCTCGGTCATAGCGCCATAGTATCCGACAGGGTTAATGACTGTTAACGAGGATTAACTGGCAGCGGCGGGCATTTCGCTGCAGCCTTTGCGAAAAAGACTGCCTCGAAATACCCGCCGGCGTTGGCCTTCTTTTCGTTACTCCGCGTACTTCCGCACCGCCGCGAGCTCCGCTTCGAGGGCAAGCAGTTGGCGCTCGACGGCGGCCGGGGCCGTTCCGCCTTGGGAGTTGCGGCTGTTGAGTGAACCTTCGGTACTGAGCACGGTGCGGACCTCGGGAGTCAAGTGCTCCGAAATGCCCGCGTACTCTTCGTCCGTCAGGTCCCACAGCTCGACGCTGCGCCCTTCAGCCAGCTTCACCGCCGCACCGGAGAGCTCGTGCGCCTCGCGGAACGGCACTCCCTGGCGGACAAGCCACTCGGCGATGTCCGTGGCAAGCGCGAAGCCCTGCGGTGCCAGCGATGCCATGCGCTCGGTGTTGAAAGTGAGCGTGGCGATCATGCCGGAGACGGCCGGGAGCAGCACCTCCAAGGTGTCCGCGGCGTCGAATACCGGTTCCTTGTCTTCCTGCAGATCGCGGTTGTACGCGAGCGGCAGGCCCTTGAGCGTTGCCAACAGCCCGGTCAGGTTGCCGATGAGGCGCCCTGCCTTGCCGCGGGCGAGCTCGGCGACATCCGGGTTCTTCTTCTGCGGCATGATCGACGACCCCGTGGAGTAAGAATCATGGAGCGTGACGAAGGAGAACTCCTTGGTGGCCCACAGAATGACTTCCTCGGAGACCCGCGACAGGTCCACGCCGATCATCGAGCAGATCCATGCGAACTCGGCGAAGACATCGCGCGAGGCAGTGCCGTCGATCGAGTTGTGGACCGCCGAGAAGAAGCCGAGGTCCGAAGCGACGGCCTCGGGATCCAGGCCGAGCGAGGAACCTGCCAGGGCACCGGAACCGTAGGGCGAGACACCGGCGCGCTTGTCCCAGTCCTGGAACCGCTGCACGTCGCGCAACAGTGCCCAGGCATGGGCCAGCAGGTGGTGGCTCAGCAGGACAGGCTGGGCATGCTGCAGGTGCGTCCGGCCGGGCATGGCAACGCCCTGGTGGGCCTTGGCCTGATCAACGAGGGCGTCGATCGTGGCGAGCACGCCGCGGGCGATGATGCGGGCGTGGTCGCGCAGGAACATGCGGCCCAACGTGGCCACCTGGTCGTTGCGCGAACGGCCTGCCCGGAGCTTGCCGCCCAGGTGGGTTCCCGCGCGCTCAATGAGCCCGCGTTCGAGGGAACCGTGGACGTCCTCATCGCTCTCGGCCGGCTGGTAGGCGCCGCTCGCGACGTCGTCATCCAGCTGGGTGAGCGCCGCGAGCATGCCTTCTAGTTCGGCGTCGTCCAGCAGCCCCGCCTTGTGCAGCACGCGGGCATGGGCCTTGGAGCCGGCGATGTCGTAGCGGGCCAGCCGCCAATCAAAATGTGTGGACTTGCTCAGCGCCGCAAGCGCGTCCGCGGGACCGCCGGCGAACCGGCCGCCCCACAGCGCGCCAGTGTTCGTTGCCGAACGCTCCCCAACCTCGCTGCGCTCGGCCGGGGACCCCGGCGTCCGTGGGCCCACCGACGTCATTTGCCCGACACCCGCAGGTCGCGGCCTGCGGCGACCTTGGAGGACATTCCCCACAGCTCGATGAAGCCCTTGGCCTGCGACTGGTCGAAGGTGTCGCCGGTGTCGTAGGTGGCGAGGTCGAAGTCGTAGAGCGAGGTGTCGGAGCGGCGGCCGTTGACGATGGCCTGGCCGCCGTGCAGGACCATGCGGATGTCGCCGGAGACGTACTTCTGGGTGTCCTCGATGAAGGCGTCCAGGGAGCGCTTGAGCGGGGAGAACCACTGGCCGTCGTAGACCAGCTCGGACCAGCGCTGGCCGACGGTGGCCTTGAAGCGGGCCTGCTCGCGCTCGATGGTGACGTCCTCGAGGTGCTTGTGGGCGGTGATGAGGGCCATCGCGCCCGGAGCTTCGTAGATTTCGCGGGACTTGATGCCCACCAGGCGGTCCTCGACGACGTCGATCCGGCCAACGCCCTGGGCACCGGCGCGGCGGTTCAGTTCCTGGATGACCTGGAGCGGAGTGTGCTTGACGCCATCGATGGCCACCGGGACGCCGGCTTCGAAGGTGATGGTGACTTCGTCCGGTGCCGGCGGGAATTCCGGGGTGGCCGTGTAGTCGTAGATGTCCTTGGTGGGAGCGTTCCAGATGTCCTCGAGGTAGCCGGTTTCGACGGCGCGTCCCCAGACGTTCTGGTCGATCGAGTACGGGTTCTTCTTGGTGGTCTCGATCGGCAGTCCCTTTTCCTCGGCGAAGGCGATGGCCTTGTCGCGGGTCAGGGCGAGGTCGCGGACGGGTGCGATGCACTTCAAGTCCGGGCCCAGCGTCTGGATGCCGACCTCGAAGCGGACCTGGTCGTTGCCCTTGCCCGTGCAACCGTGCGCAACGGTGGTGGCACCGAATTCGCGGGCGGCCTTGACGAGGTGCTTGACGATCACGGGGCGCGAGATCGCCGAAACCAGCGGGTAGTGGCCCTGGTAGAGGGCGTTGGCCTTCAGCGTGGGCATGGCGTATTCGTTGGCGAATTCGTCGCGGGCGTCGGCCACGTAGGCCTCGACGGCGCCGCAGCCGAGGGCGCGCTGGCGGATGGTCTCCAGCGACTCGCCGCCCTGTCCGACGTCGACGGCCACAGCGATGACCTCGGCCCCGGTGGCTTCACCGATCCAGCCGATGGCTACGGAAGTATCAAGGCCACCGGAGTAGGCCAGAACAATGCGCTCAGTCACGAGAGTGCTCCTTTGTTGTTGCTTGGTTCTTTTGAGTCAAAGCTTGGTTCGGGCCGAAGGCCCGGGTGGAACAGCGCCGGAATGGTTCACTTGCCGGGCTGGACTAGCTCCCCGGTCCGGCTTCCTGGGCCAGCTGGAGGAAACGGGCTGCCAGCTCGGCGCCGCCGTCGGGATCCCTGGCAACCAAAAGCAAGGTGTCGTCGCCTGCGATCGTACCCAATACCGACGGCATCACCGAGTGGTCGATGGCCAAGGCGAGGAAGTTCGCGGCACCCGGAGGCGTCCGCAGCACCACGATATTGCCCGACGCCTCGGCGGTCACCAACAGCTCGCCGCACAGGCGCGACAGGCGCGCGTCCAGGATTTCCTGGGTGACACCGCTTTTCGCATTGCGGTCGCCACCCTCGCCGGGCACTGCGTAGACCAGCGCGCCGTCCTTGCCGCGCACGCGGACCGCCCCGAGTTCCACGAGGTCCCGGGAGAGTGTCGCCTGCGTGACCTGCACGCCGTCGTCCGCCAGCAGTGCCGCGAGCTCGGCCTGCGAGCGCACGGACTCGCCCGTCAGGATCGCGGTGATCCGCGCTTGCCGGGCAGTCTTGGTGGCAGGGCTGGCGCCTTGCGACGCAGGATGGGTGGACACTAGAACGTGCTCTCCCCGGTGCCCTCAACGGGGGAAAGGCCGTC
This sequence comes from Arthrobacter sp. FW306-1B-F12A, assembly GCF_058781865.1. Lineage (NCBI taxonomy): Bacteria > Bacillati > Actinomycetota > Actinomycetes > Micrococcales > Micrococcaceae > Arthrobacter > Arthrobacter sp. FW306-1B-F12A. Next base: position 42,909 of record NZ_JBYSXD010000030.1, on the reverse strand, counting down.
GACGAATGCGAGTCCCGACTTGTGCATCAGCCACGCCATGAGCGCTTTCTGGGCGTGCAAGCGGTTCTCGGCTTCGTCCCAGACGATGGACTGGGGCCCGTCGATGACGCCAGCGGAGATTTCATAGCCTCGGTAGGCGGGCAGGCAGTGGAGCACGACGGCATCCGGTGCGGCGTGTTCCATGGCCGCCTCGTCCACGGAGTACTCGCGGAAGAGCTGCATCCGGGCTTCTTTTTCGGCTTCCTGGCCCATGGACACCCACGTGTCGGTGGCGACGACGTCGGCGTCGTTCAGGGCTTCCTTGGCGTCGGTGGTGATGAGCACGGAACCGCCGGTCTCGGCAGCGCGCTCTTCCGCTGCCGCCACGATCTCGGCCGCGGGCAGGTAGCCTTCCGGGCCCGAGATCCTGACGTGCATGCCCGCCGTGACGCCTGCCAAGAGATACGAGTTGGCCATGTTGTTCGCAGCGTCGCCCAGGTAGGCCATGGTGAGGCCCTTGAGTTCGCCCTTGTGCTCCTTGACTGCCAGGAGGTCCGCGAGCAACTGGCAGGGGTGGTAGTCATCGCACAGGGCATTGATGACGGGAACCTTGGAGTTTTCGGCCATTGCTACGAGGCCGGAGTGCGCGGACGTACGCCAGACGATGGTGGAGACCATGCGTTCGAGGACCTTTGCGGTGTCCTCCACGGATTCCTTGTGGCCGATCTGCGCCTCGCCCGGGTTGATGATGAGCGCGTTCCCGCCCATGTCCGCGATTCCGGTAGCGAAGGACACACGGGTCCGGGTGGAGGTCTTGTCGAAGATGACAGCGACGGTCTTGCGCCCATTGCCGGCAGCTGCGAACGGCTGGACGCTGTACGGAGCGGCCTTCATTCGAACGGCGAGCTCAAGCACTTCGGCTTGCTCGGCCGGTGTGAGGTCCGTGTCCTTGAGGAAATGACGTGTGGTGTTCACTGTGCGTCCTTAGCGGTCAGGGGTGCAGCGTTCTGGGCTGCCGCCGCCTGGATAATGCCGGGCAGCGCGTCGAGGAAACGGTCGGCCTGCTCGGTGGTCAGGATGAGCGGCGGAGCCAGCCGGATGGTGCGCGGGCCCGGGCTGTTGATGATGAAGCCCGCGTCGAGGGCGGCAGTCACCATGGCAGGGGCAATGTCGGCGTCAAGGTCGAAACCGATCAGGAGGCCTTCGCCCCGCACTTCGGTGACTGCGTCGACGTCGGACAGTCCGGCCCGCAAGCGGGCGCCGACGCTAAGAACGTTCGCCAGCACGCCCTGGCTTTCGATGGCATGCAAGGTGGCGAGGGCGGCGGCAGTTGCCACCGGGTTCCCGCCGAAGGTGGTGCCGTGCTGGCCGGCGGTCAGGAGCGACGACGTCGGCTCCCCGAAGGTGATGAGCGCGCCGACCGGGAAGCCGCCGCCCAGGCCCTTGGCGAGGGTTACGGCGTCGGGCACGATTCCGGCGTCTTCGCTGGCCAGCCACTTGCCGGTGCGCCCGATGCCGGTCTGGACCTCGTCCAGGATCAGCAGCGCGCCGGCGGCGGTGGTGGCTTCGCGGGCAGCCCGCAGGTACTCGACGCTGAGCGGGCGGACGCCCGCTTCGCCTTGGATGGGCTCAAGGAACACGGCCGCTGTGCTTTCGTCGACGGCGGCACGGAGCGCCTCGATGTCGCCGAACGGGATGTGGACCACGCCTCCGGGCAACGGCTCGAACGGTGCCCGGTAGGCTTCCTTGGCGGTCAGGGCCAGGGCGCCCATGGTGCGGCCATGGAAGGCACCTTCCAGGGCGATGATCTTGGTGCGCGTCGCAGAACTGTTGCGCCGAGCCAGCTTGAACGCGGCCTCGTTGGCCTCGGTGCCGGAGTTGGCGAAGAACACCTTGGAGCCGGCAGGAGCCTTGGTGATGGCCAGGAGCTTCTCGGCGAGCGCGATCTGCGTGGGGCTCGTGAAGAAATTGGAGACGTGCCCCAGCGTGGCCAGCTGGCTGGAGATGACAGAGGTGACGAACGGGTGGGCATGGCCCAGCGCGTTCACGGCAATCCCGCCGAGGAGGTCCAGGTATTCCTTGCCGTCGGCGTCCCACACGAGGGCTCCCGCGCCACGGACCAGGACCCGCTGCGGGGTGCCGAAGACGCCCATGAGCGAAGAAGAGTAACGGGCAAGCCAGTCGCTTCCCGTGCTCTGGGAAACGAGCGTGGTTGCGGCGGCCTCCGCAGCGCCGGTCGGGCTCAAACCAACAGTTTCGTTCATGCGTTCACTTCCTCGTCGGGGACAACTTGGGTTCCGATGCCCGCGGTCGTAAAGGTTTCCAGGAGCATGGAGTGCGGCAGGCGGCCATCCACGATGTGCGCCCGCTCGACTCCTTCATCGATGGCCTTCAGGCAAGCCGTCATTTTCGGGATCATGCCGGACTCCAGGCGCGGCAGCATCTCCCGCAATTCCGTGGCCGTCAGCGAGGAAATGAGCGAGGACTTGTCCGGCCAGTTGGCGTAGAGGCCCTCGACATCGGTCAGGATGACGAGCTTGGATGCGCCCAGTGCCGAGGCAACCGCCGCTGCTGCCGTGTCCGCGTTGACGTTAAGCACTTGTCCGGTAGTGGAGCCGGTGCCATCCCCTTCGTCAAGGATCTCGGGGGCGACCGTCGAAATCACCGGGATGCGGCCGGCGTCGAGGATGTCCTCGATACCCCTGGGATCAACGCCCACCACTTCGCCCACCAAGCCGAGGTCCACTTCCTCGCCGTCCACCACGGTGCCGGTGCGCACGGCACGCAGGAGTCCGCCGTCTTCACCGGACATCCCGACCGCATAGGGTCCGTGGGAGTTGATGAGGCCCACGAGCTCGCGGCCCACTTGTCCGGTGAGCACCATACGGACCACGTCCATGGCCTCGGGAGTGGTGACGCGCAGGCCGCCCTTGAATTCGGATTCGATGCCCAGGCGGCCAAGCATCGAGTTGATCTGCGGGCCTCCCCCGTGCACGACGACCGGGTGGATACCCACGTGGTGCAGGAAGACGATATCCTCGGCGAAGGCGCGTCGGAGTTCCTCGTTGACCATGGCGTTGCCGCCGTACTTGATCACCATGGTGGTACCGGCGAAGCGTTGGATCCACGGCAGTGCCTCGATCAGCGTCGCGGCCTTGTCCTGGGCATCGCTCATGGAGGTATTTTCGCGGGTGTGCGCAGTCATGGTCATCCCGTCTAGCTCGAGTAGGCGCTGTTCTCGTGCACGTACTCGTGCGTGAGGTCGTTGGTCCAGATGGTGGCCTCGGCGTCGCCGGCCTGCAGGTCGATTTCCACGAGCACCTCGCGGGGCTCGAGATCCACCAGGTTTCGGTCGTCGCCGATGCTGCCGTTGCGGCAGATCTGGATGCCGTTCATGGAGACGTTGAGCTGGTCCGGTTCGAAGACGGCGTCCGTGGTGCCCACCGAGGACAGGACGCGGCCCCAGTTGGGGTCCTTGCCGAAGATGGCGGTCTTGAAGAGGTTGGAGCGGGCCACTGAACGGCTGACGATTTCGGCGTCGCGCTCGCTCGCCGCGTTGAATGTGCGGATGGCGATGTCGTGGCTGGCACCTTCTGCGTCGCCGATCAACTTGCGGGCAAGCTCGGCACACACCTGGGTGATTCCTGCGCCAAGCTGCTCGGCGGACGGGATGGCCTCGGAGGCCCCGGAGGCCAGCAGGACGACTGTGTCGTTGGTGGACATGCAGCCGTCCGAGTCGGTGCGGTCGAAGGTGACGCGCGTGGCGTCGCGGAGGACGACGTCGAGCTCTTCCGCCGGGACCTGGGCATCAGTGGTGAGCACCACGAGCATGGTTGCGAGGCCTGGCGCCAGCATGCCGGCGCCCTTCGCGATGCCCCCGACAGTGAACGAGTTGCCTGCGGAGTCGGTGCCGCTGAAGACTGCTTCCTTCGCCACGCTGTCCGTGGTCATGATCGCCGTAGCGGCGGCAGGACCGCCGTTCTCGGAGAGTTCCGCGAACGCCGCTTCGATGCCCGGGATGATCTTGTCCATGGGCAGCTGCTCACCGATCAGTCCGGTGGAGCAGACCACGACGTCGGAGGCGGAGATCCCGAGCACGGCCGCCACTTTCTCTGCGGTTGCGTGCGTATTTTGGAATCCCTGCGGACCGGTGCAGGCGTTGGCGCCGCCGGAATTCAGCACCACTGCGTCAACGCGCCCGTCGGAGAGGACCTGCCGTGACCAGTGCACGGGTGCCGCGGCCACGCGGTTCGAGGTGAAAACGGCTGCCGCGGCTTTCAGGGGGCCGTCGTTGACAACCAGGGCAAGGTCCGGATTCCCGGACGCCTTGATGCCGGCTTTGACACCTGCGGCCCGGAATCCCTGGGGGGCGGTGATGGTCACGGGGCAACTCCTTGGACGTTGAGGCCGGCGGATTCGTCCAGGCCGAGGGCAATATTCATGGACTGCACGGCGCCGCCGGCGGTCCCTTTGGTCAGGTTATCGATGGCGCACGTGACAACCACGCGGCCGGAATGCTCGTCGAAGGCCAACTGCATGACTGCGTGGTTGGAACCCTGCACCGATTTAGTGGTGGGCCACTGCCCTTCGGGCAACAGGTGGACGAACGGTTCGTCGTCGAAGGCTTCGGCCCAGGCACTGCGCAGTTCGGCGGCCGTGACCCCGGCCTTGACCTTTGCTGTCGCCGTGCTCAGGATGCCGCGGCTCATGGGCGCGAGGGTGGGAGTGAAGGACACGGTGACTGGTTCACCGGCCGCGTTGGAAAGTCCTTGTTCGATCTCGGGGGTGTGGCGGTGTCCGCCGCCCACGCCATAAGGACTCATGGACCCCATGACCTCGGAACCGATGAGGTTCACCTTGGCTGCCTTGCCGGCACCCGAGGTGCCGGAAGCAGACACAATCACGACGTCGTCCGGCTGGAGAAGCTTGTTGGCGAAGCCGGGCGTGAGGGCGAGAAGGGCCGACGTCGGGTAGCAACCGGGCACCGCAATCCGCTTCGCCCCCTTGAGTGCGTCGCGCTGGCCGGGAAGCTCCGGAAGCCCGTAGGGCCAGGTCCCCGCGTGGGCGGAGCCGTAGAACTTTTCCCACGCCGCGGGGTCTTCGAGCCGGTGGTCAGCGCCGGCGTCGATCACCAGTGTGCCTTCGGGCAGCTGCGCCGCGATCTCAGCCGAGGCTCCGTGCGGGAGGGCCAGGAACACGACGTCGTGGCCAGCGAGGTTTTCCACGCTGGTGTCCTCGAGAATCCGGCTGGCCAAACCGTGGAGATGCGGCTGCAACTCCCCTAGTCTGGAACCGGCATTGCTGTGCGCGGTGATGGCGCCGATGGTGACGTCCGGATGGCCCGCCAGGAGGCGCAGCACCTCTCCCCCGGCATAGCCGCTGGCACCGGAGACGGCAACAGAAATAGTCATGGCACGACTATACAGCAAAACTATTCATGGTTGCCGATATTTATGCACGACCTTTTCAGGGCTTTCTGGAGCAGCCCGGCTCGGCGCGCCGATTTGGGAGCGTATGCTGAATAGAGGGTGATCTAGACCGTGCAGCCGATCGTCGGTTGCAGCGTTGCCCGTTATGTATTACGGGGCAACTGCATATGTCACAGACCTCCACCACTGAACGTCCTAGCAAGGTCGTCCGGCCACCCAACGCCGTCGTGCTCAGCTATTCCGAGCTTCTCAAGACGGTCCGCGCGGAGGGGCTTTTGAAGCGCCGCGTCGGCTTTTATATCAGCGTTTTCGCTTCCCTGGTCCTCCTGCTGACCGGCACCTGGTTCGGCTTCGCGCTGATCGGCCCCAGCTGGTACCAACTACTCATCGCCGCAGCCCTGGGCATCCTTTGTACCCAGTTGAGCTTCCTGGCACATGAGGCCGGCCACCGCCAGATTTTTGCCTCGCGCAGGGCCAACGACTGGTCCGCGCGTATCCTGGCCACGTCGGTTGCCGGCATCAGTTACTCCTGGTGGGAACAGAAGCACGGCGCGCACCACAACAGCCCGAACGTTATTTCCAAGGACCCGGACATCAAGACCGGCGCCCTGGCCTTCCACGTTGAAGCCGCTGCCGGCAGGCAGGGACGCTTCGCGTTCCTCACGCGCAGGCAGGGCTGGTTCTTCTTCCCGCTCCTCCTCCTGCTGGGTATCAGCCTGCAGTGGGAGTCCTTGATGTACATCTGCCGGCCCGGAGCCATCAAGCACCGCTGGGTGGAGACGCCCATCCTCCTGGCACGGCTTCTCGCCCTGCCGGTCCTCGCCTTTACCTTCCTGCCGCTGGGCATGGCATTTGCCTTCCTGGGCGTCCAGATCATGGTGTTCGGCTTCTACATGGGTGCTTCCTTCGCCCCGAACCATAAGGGCATGCCGGTTCTGCCGGAAGACTCCCGCGTCGATTTCCTGCGTCGCCAGATCCTGACTGCCAGGAACATCTCCGGCGGCCCCTTCATGAACATCCTCCTGGGCGGCCTCAACCACCAGGCCGAACACCACCTCTTCCCGGACATGGCCCGCCCCCACTTGCGCCGCGCCTCGGAGATCGTCCGAAGCTACTGCGAAAAGCACTCGATTGCCTACACCGAAACCACGTTGATGCAGTCATACGCCATCGTCGTGCGTTACCTCAATGAGGTCGGACTCGCCGCGGGCCGCGGCTTTGACTGCCCCGTCGCTTCCGCGCACGGCAGGGGCTGACACGCCCGGAAGTCATCCGGACACATTACGGCGAATCACCGCCCCGAGCCGCTGACTGGACACTCGACGGACTCCGCTCCCTAGGATGGTTGTGTGAATGCGGGCACGAAAGTGCCTCGACGGAGAAGGAGACCCATGACGCACGCAATCATTGCCCGGAAAGCCGGAGGACCCGAAGTCCTCGAACTCACCGAGGCAGAGGTCCCGGTTCCGGGTCCGCGCCAGCTCCTTGTCAAAGTTGCAGCCGCCGGAGTGAACTTCATCGACACATATCAGCGCAGCGGCATCTACAAGGTTGAGTATCCATTCACCCCCGGCTCCGAGTCGGCAGGCACCGTAGTTGCCATCGGCGCGGACGTGGTGGATTTCACCGTCGGCGACAGGATCGCTACCGCTGAAGGATCCCGCAGCTACGCGGAGTACACCCTGGTGGACGCCGACAAAGCGCTTCCGGTACCGGACGGCGTCGACGACCACACCGCGGCAGCCCTGCCGCTGCAAGGAATGACCGCGCATTACCTGATCAACTCGTCTTTCCGCGTAGAGCCGGGCCACACCGTCCTGACCCATGCCGGCGCCGGCGGCGTGGGACTCATCCTGACGCAGTTGCTCAAGGCCCGGGGTGCCCGCGTCATCACCACAGTCTCGTCGGACGAGAAGGAAGCCCTGGCCCGGGAAGCCGGCGCGGACGAGGTCCTGCGCTACAGCGGATTTGCGGACAAGGTCCGCGAGCTCACCGACGGCGAAGGCGTCAACGTGGTGTACGACGGCGTCGGCAAGGATACTTTCGACGGATCCCTCGCGAGCCTTCGCATCCGCGGCGCACTCGTCTTGTTCGGGGCAGCGTCCGGACCCGTGCCCCCGTTCGACCCGCAGCGACTGAACGCAGGCGGATCGTTGTCCCTGACACGCCCGACGCTTGGCCATTTCCTCCAAAACCCGCAGGAACGGCACTGGCGTTCGGCCGAAGTCTTCCGCGCTGCCGCCAGCGGCGCCCTCAAAGTCCGGGTTGGCGGAACCTACCCGCTCGCCGAGGCCGCCCAGGCCCATCGCGACCTGGAAGCGCGCAACACCACAGGCAAACTACTGTTGGTCCCATAAATCGAGGCAAATGCCACGCGGCCGCTGACACTTTTTGTTCACCTCAATCCGAGAAACTTGGGAACGTGACCCAGGAACATGAAATCCCGGCGGACAGCCTGGAACTCAAAGTCGTGCATCTCCCCCAGCTGCAAGGCTCGGCAGCCGCACCTCCAGCGCGCACACTCGTCGAGATCCTCCAGGACACGGCCCGGACATTCCCGGAGGCGTCTGCCCTCGATGACGGGCACAAGTCGCTGAGTTACTCCGAACTCATGGCTCAGGTGCGCGGTTTTGCGGCGACGCTCAACGCAGCCGGACTGGGGCCGGGAGACAAGATCGGCGTGCGGGTCCCTTCCGGATCCAACGATCTGTACATTGCCATCCTGGCGATCCTCTCGATTGCGGCCGCCTACGTGCCCGTGGACGCGGACGATCCCGAGGAACGGGCACGGCTGGTTTTCGGAGAAGCCAAGGTATCTGCCGTTGTCACCAAGGGCCGCAAGATCGAAGTGTCCGGAGAGCGCCCGGCACCGCACCCGGCTCCGCGCACCCCAGGGCTGGACGACGATTCGTGGGTCATCTTCACCTCAGGTTCCACCGGCACGCCCAAGGGCGTGGCGGTGCAGCACCGTTCCTCCGCTGCCTTTGTTGACGCCGAAGCCCGGATCTTCCTCCAGGAAGATCCGATCGGTCCGCAGGACCGGGTGCTCGCCGGCCTTTCAGTGGCCTTCGACGCTTCCTGCGAAGAGATGTGGCTTGCATGGCGGCACGGTGCCTGCCTGGTCCCGGCACCGCGCGCCCTCGTGCGTTCCGGCATGGACCTCGGCCCATGGCTCATCAACCACGGCATCACAGTGGTGTCCACCGTTCCGACGCTCGCGGCCCTGTGGCCGGCCGAAGCCCTTGAGAACGTGCGCCTGCTTATTTTCGGCGGCGAGGCGTGCCCGCCCGAACTCGCCGAGCGCCTCGCGGTGGAAGGCCGCGAAGTGTGGAACACCTACGGCCCCACCGAAGCGACCGTCGTGGCGTGCGCGGCTCCCCTCGGCGGGGACGGCCCCGTCCGGATCGGACTGCCGCTGGACGGCTGGGACCTCGCCGTCGTCGACGCCGCCGGGGTTCCGGTGGCGGAAGGCGGGACGGGCGAACTGATCATCGGCGGCGTCGGACTGGCCCGCTATCTGGATCCGGCCAAGGACGCCGAAAAGTACGCCCCCATGCCATCCCTTGGATGGGAACGGGCGTATCGCTCGGGCGACCTCGTCCGCTACGAGGAAGCCGGCCTCATCTTCCAAGGCCGCGCGGACGAACAGGTCAAGCTTGGCGGCAGGCGCATCGAACTCGGCGAGATCGACGCCGCCCTCCAGGCCCTCCCGGGAGTCGCCGGTGCCGCGGCCGCAGTCCGCACGACGGCGGCGGGGAACCAGATACTGGTCGGCTACCTGGCTCCGGCCGGACCTGAGGACATCGACCTCGCAGCTTCCCGCGAGCTCCTGACGGAAAGCCTGCCCGCCGCGCTGATCCCCCTGCTCACGGTCGTGGATTCGCTTCCAACGAAGACCAGCGGCAAAGTAGACCGGCATTCCCTTCCGTGGCCGTTGGCGGGCGCAGGCGCCGCGGATGCCGACAAGGCACCACTCAACCTTCCCGAAGACGCCCAATGGGTGGTTGAGCAATGGGAAAGCGTCCTCGGCTCCAGCGTCACCTCGCTCGACGCCGACTTCTTCGCCTACGGTGGCGGCTCCCTCGCCGCCGCCCAACTGGTCTCGGCGCTGCGTGTGCGCTACCCCACCATCACTGTGGCCGAAATCTACGCGACACCCCGCGTCGGCGCCCTGGTCGACGCCGCGCGGCAGTCTTTGCCCGAAGGCGGCATACAGGCGCCGGCGGCGGAACGCACGGTTCGCCCCACCTCCCGGAAATCGCAGGTCTTCCAGACCCTGATGGGGATCTTCCTCAACATCCTGGTTGGCATGCGCTGGCTCACGTATCTCATGGCCGCGAACCATTTGCTGGCCGACCTCGCCGGTTTCACAGCCGCTCCCGTGGTGTCCTGGTGGTGGATCCTGGCGTCTTGGCTGGTGTTCGTGAGCCCGCCCGGACGCATGGGCATCTCGATCCTGGCCGCGCGAACCCTCTTGCGTGGGGTCCAACCCGGAACCTACCCGCGATCGGGCAAAGTCCACTTGAAGCTGTGGCTGGCCGAACAGATCCAGGACCTTTCGAGCGCCATCAGCCTTGCCAGCGCTCCGTGGGTTCCCTACTACGCCAGGGCACTGGGGGCGAAGATAGGGAACAACGTCCATTTGCACTCCCTTCCTCCCGTCACAGGACTGCTGTCCTTGGGCAGCGGCTGCAACATCGAACCCGAAGTGGACCTCTCCGCCTGGTGGATCGACGGTGACTTTGTCCACATCGGCGCCATCCATGTAGGTGCCGGTGCCACAGTCGGCTCCCGCAGCACGCTGATGCCAGGGACCAGCATCGGCGCGGGCGCGCGGGTGGAGCCCGGTTCCGCGGTGTTGGGCAAGGTCAAGGCCGGGCACCTCGTTGCCGGATCCCCCGCCGAACGCCGTGGCAAAGCCAAGAATGGATGGCCCGAGACCCCCTCGTCGCACCACCTGATCGGCCGGCTCTGGTTTGCGGCGTTCGCTGCCGCCTCGGCGCTGCTCGCCTTGATTCCGTACATTTCGGCATTCGTCGCCGCGATCGTCATCCTGGTCTTCATCCAAGGCCGGAGCTCGCTGCAGGATGCCTTCCCTGAACTCCTGCTTGCCATTCCCCTGGCTGCACTCGCCTGGTTCCTGTGCAATCTCCTGCTGATCCTGGCGACTACCCGGATGCTCGGCGTCGGTCTCAAGGAGGGATACTATCGCGTCCGCAGCCGCGTCGGTTGGCAGGTTTGGGCCACTGAACGGGTCTTGGACATGGCCCGGGATCTGCTCTTCCCCATCTACGCCAGCCTCTTCACGCCCGTGTGGCTGCGCCTGCTGGGCGCCAAAGTAGGCCGCAATGTGGAGGCTTCCACGGTGCTGCTGCTGCCACGCATGACGACCATCGGCGACGGCGCGTTCCTCGCCGACGACACCATGGTGGCCTCCTACGAGCTCGGCGGCGGCTGGATGAAGATCGGACCGGCCAAGATCGGCAAACGCTCGTTCCTCGGCAACTCCGGCATGACCGCCGCAGGACGCAGCGTGCCCAAGAACTCACTCGTCGCGGTCCTGTCGGCCACGCCGGCCAAGGCCAAATCGGGCACCTCCTGGCTGGGCAGTCCGCCCGTCAGGCTGCGCCGGACCGCCGTCAACGCAGATCTGAGCCTCACCTTCAACCCGCCGCTGGCCCTCAAGACCAAACGGGCCCTGTGGGAACTATGCCGGCTGGTGCCGGTCATCCTGACCGTGGGGATCGCCGTCGGCATCATGCTGGCCCTCGACTGGATCGCCACCGAGACCTCCTACTGGCTTGCCGCCGTCCTCGGAGGCGTCGTGGTCCTCGCGGCCGGCGCGGTGGCCGCGGCAAGTTCGGTCGCCGCGAAATGGATACTGGTGGGGCGCATCAAAGAGGGCGAGCACCCCCTGTGGAGCTCATTCATCTGGCGCAACGAAGTGGTGGACACCTTCATCGAGATGGTCAGTGCTCCATGGTTCGCACGTTCGGCATCCGGCACGCCTGCGTTGGTGTGGTGGCTCCGTGCCCTCGGGGCGAAAATCGGCCGGGGTACCTGGTGCGAGAGCTACTGGCTCCCCGAAGCCGACCTCGTCACGCTCGGCGAAAGCTCCACGGTCAACCGTGGCTGCGTGGTCCAGACACACCTCTTCCATGACCGCATCATGAGCATCGATACCGTGGTCCTCGGGGATGGCGCCACGATGGGTCCGCACGGTGTCATCCTGCCGCGCGCAAGTATCGGGGCCGGCGGAACGGTGGGACCGGCGTCGCTGGTTATGCGTGGCGAGACGGTTCCCGCGGGCACATACTGGATGGGCAACCCGGTCAGCCCGTGGTCCGGACCGTAGCGTAGATTGGCAAGAGGGCGTGAAATACCGGCCCGTGACACGACCGCAGCACAACAAGCTACACGGAGGCAGCCAGCGCACATGAGCCGCAGCGAACCCGGAACAACCCAAGCGCAGGAAACAACCGCGACTGCCGCCGATCCCTACACCCTGCACCACGGGAGCACGGCATTCCAGGTGCTGAGGTACGAGCTGGACCTGGACTATAGCCTGGGCAGCAACCGGCTCAACGGCCGCGCCATGCTCCGTTGCATAACCCTCGAAGACACGGACTCCGTAGTCTTGGACCTGGTGGGCCTGAGGGCTTCCAAAATCCTGGTTGACGGCAAGAAAGTGCCGAAGTTCAGCCCGCGCGGCGAGCACCTCGTGATCACCGTCAAAGACCGCTTGCGGGCAGGCCAGCACTTCACGGTTGAACTCCGCTACGACGGCAACCCGAAGCCGCGCCGGGGCCTGTGGGGCGAAGTCGGGTGGGAAGAGCTCGAGGACGGCGTGCTGGTTGCCGGGCAGCCGAACGGCGCCGCGTCCTGGTTCCCGTGCAACGACCATCCGCGGCACAAGTCCAGCTACTTGATCAGCATCACCACCGACGACAACTACCGGGCCATCTGCAACGGCCGCCTCGTCTCCCACAGCAGGAAATCAAGCCGCGAAACCTGGGTCTACGAACAAGCCGAGCCGATGGCAAGCTATCTCGCCACGGTGCAAATCGGACGCTACCGGGTTCACCAGCTCAGCCCCGCCCTCGACGGCGTCCGCGCCGGGACTGCCCATCACGCCGAAGCCCTGCGGCAGGCTCCGGTGCCCCAGTTCGTCGCGGTCTCCCCCGGTTTATTGACCGAGGCCCGTGAAGGCCTGGCACGGCAGGCCGACATGATGCGCACCTTTGTGGAGTGTTTCGGTCCGTATCCCTTTGCCGAATACACGGCCGTGGTGACCGAGGACGAACTGGAAATCCCGCTTGAGGCCCAGACGCTCTCGATCTTCGGCCGGAACCACATGGAGCAATCGTGGGACGCGCAGCGCCTCATCGCCCACGAGCTGTCCCATCAGTGGTTCGGCAACTCGCTCACGGTGAGCAGCTGGAGGGACATCTGGCTGCACGAGGGCTTCGCCTGCTACGCGGAGTGGATCTGGTCCGAGGAAGCCGGCGTCATGTCCCTCGCCAACCGCGCAAAGACGGCGTGGCGCAAGCTCGACATGGGCGCCCAGGACTTGGTGATCGGGGACCCCGGGCCGGAGCACATGTTCGATGATCGCGTCTACAAGCGCGGAGCCCTTGCCCTCCATGCCGTCCGTCGTGCATGCGGAGACGCAGCGTTTTTCGGGTTGCTGCGGCATTGGACCGAGGCCAAGCGCCACAGCTCGGTCTCCACGGAGGAATTCATCGCTGCGGCCAACGCCTACGTCCCGGGACTCGACGCGGCCAGTGTCCTGGAACCGTGGCTGTACCAAGCAGGGCTGCCCGCTTTCAGCTGACCCTGGAATTCAGCTAAGCCAAGGACTCAGCGGGACGTTACCGCGAGCGCGGCGAGGAGTCCGGCCGGAAGATCCCGGCCGTCAGCGCTGACCGGGAGCTGCAGGTCCCACAGTCCCGGCCGTTCAAGCACCTCGAGGGAATCCGGAGCCACCCTGAGCCCTTCGCCTGTCATCTTCAACCAGGCTTCCTTGCGCGCCCACAATCGTGCCCGCTCTTGGGCCCGACGTCCGGGTTCCAGCGCGGCGAGATGGCGCCGCTCCCGTGCGGTCAGGGCAACGTCGTCGAAGCCGACGAACTCCGTGCCCGCCGCATTTTCCAGGTCGACGCCCACCCGCAGCCCGGGCCCGGGATACGCGACGGCGGCAAACAGCACCCAGCCCGACGACCGTGAGGCGCTGAGCGCCAGGGGTGCGGGGCCGCCGTCGAGCATGTATCCGGGCCGGCCATGCGCGATGTCCGGACCAGAACCGCAGTCCGGGCACTCATAGGCCGCCTTGAGCTTCGAGGCGGGAACACCCAGAAGGTTGGCGGCGAAGTCTTGCTTCGCCAGCCTGGATGCCAGGAACTCCAGGCGCAGGGTCGCAGCCATGGCGTCTCCCCTTAGGGTTTCGGCCGGAGACAGCAATTCCGCCGCTATCTTTTCGATGGCGGCGGAATCGGCAAGATCCAGGGACTGGATGTGAACAGCCAGCCCCTGGATGCCCGGGTTGATACTCGTCAGCGCTGGACTGCTCCGAACCGCTCTGCGGCGACGGCGACGGCGGCCTCGCGTGCCTCCGAGGCCTCGTCGGCGGTCAAGGTGCGGTCCGTGGCACGGAACCGCAGCCCGAAGGCAAGCGATTTCTTGCCGTCTTCGATGCCCTGGCCCGCGTAGACATCGAACAGGGCAACGTCTTCGAGGAGTTCGCCGGCGCCTTCCCGCAGGGCAGCCAGCACGGCGTCCGCCGGAACGTCCTGCGGCACCACGAGGGCAACGTCCTGCGTGGCGACCGGGAAGCCCGAGATGTGCTTGGCAACAATGACGTCCGGAGCAGCATCGAACAGTGCGTCCGCGTTGAGCTCAAGGGCCACGGAGCGCGCCGGCATGTCATGTGCTGCGAGCAGCTTGGGGTGCAATTCGCCCGCGTAGCCCACGACGTCGCCCGAGCGAAGCGCCAACTGGGCGGCACGGCCCGGGTGGAACGCCTGGTGGCTGCCTTGGCTGACCACGAGTTCCACGCCGAGGACGTCGCCGACGAGCCGCGCAACGTCCAGGGCGTCGGCCCAGTCCCAGGCACGCGGGGTGTGGGCCGCGGCTGCCGGGGAATCATGGCCGGTCAAAACAGCGGCGATGTGCAGCGGCTGGTCCGGGACGCCGTCGTACAGTCCGTCAAGGACCTCGTCGGTTGGCTTGACTCCCAGCGGCGGGATGGATGCCGTGCCCAGCTGACCGTCGGGGAGGAACACCGAGCCTGCCTCGAAGAGGGCGAGGTCCCGGAAACCGCGGGAGTGGTTGCGGCGGGCCACCTCGATCAGGCCGGGAAGCACGGAGGTACGGAGGTAACCGTGTTCCTCGCTGATCGGGTTGGCCAATTTGAGGGCGGTGCGTGCCGCGCCCTCTTCCGCCACGCCGAAGGTGTCGTTGGCCGACTTGGAGACGAACGGGTAAGAGAGGACCTCGGTGAGCCCGGCGTCGGCGAGGGCCTGGACCACGCGGCGCTTTTGCTGCTGGGTCCGGGTCAGGCCGCGCCCTGGAGGTGCCACGGGTAGGGTCGCCGGGATGTTGTCGTAGCCCACCAGCCTCGCGATTTCCTCGGAAAGGTCTTCCTTGGTTTCCAGGTCATTGCGCCAGCTCGGTGCCGTGACCACATAGGAGCCGCCCACTTCGTCCTTCAGGACGATGGCGCCCAGGTCCTTGAGCGAACCCGTGATCTGTTCTTCCGTGAAGTCGATGCCGATCCGGGAGGCCGCGTAGCCGGCAGGCAGCTCGATGGTCACGGCGTCAGGTGCCGTCCCGACGTCGGTACCGGCTTCGTCCGCCGTCCCGCCGGCGAGTTCCACCAGGAGGTCCACGACGCGCTGGGCGGCAACGTTGGCAACCTGCCAATCCACTCCGCGTTCGAAGCGCTTGGACGCCTCTGACGGCAGCTTGTGCCTGCGGCGCGAGCGCCCGATCGAGACCTCGTCGAAGTGCGCGGCCTCGACCAGGACGTTGGTGGTCGAATCGGAAACCTCGGTATTGGCTCCGCCCATGACGCCCGCGATGCCGATTGCGCCGGAGTCGTCGGTGATCAGGAGGTCTTCGACGTCGAGCGAGCGCACTTTGTCGTCGAGGGTGGTGATCTTCTCCCCCGCGACGGCGCGGCGGACCACGATATCGCCCGAAAGCTTGTCGAGGTCGTAGCAGTGGTTCGGCTGGCCGAGTTCGAGCATCACGTAGTTGGAGATGTCCACAGGCAGCGAAATGGAGCGGATGCCGGCCAAGCGCAGCCGGGAGACCATCCACGGCGGGGTGGGGCGGGTGGCGTCCACGCCGCGGACCGTGCGGGCCACGAAGCGGTCGCAACCGGGCTTCCCGTAGATGGGGGCGTCGTCGTTGAGCTTGACGCCGTAGCCGCCGGAGAGCGCGGCGGGGGCATTGACCTTGGCAGCCGGGTCCGTGAAGACGGTTCCGGTGGCGTGGGCGTACTCGCGGGCCACGCCGCGGATCGAGAACGCGTAGCCGCGGTCCGGAGTGACATTGATTTCGGCGGCTTCGTCGTAGAGGCCAAGGAGGGACATGGCGTCGGTGCCGATTTCGGGATCCAGGCCGATGCGGGAAAGCACCAGGATGCCGTCGTGGTCCTCGCCGATGCCGAGTTCACGGACGGAGGCGATCATGCCCGCGGACAGGTGCCCGTAGGTCTTGCGCGCGGAAATGTGGAAGTCACCCGGGAGCACGGCGCCCGGGAGGGTCACTACAACCTTGTCTCCCTCGACGAAGTTGTGGGCACCGCAAATGATGCCCTGCACGCCGGAGGGATCGATGCCCTTGCCGGTCAGGGTCTGCTCCTGGCCTTCGGGGACCACGCGGACCTGGCACCAGTTGATGGTCTTGCCGTTGCTCTGCGGTTCCTTGACGAGGCTCAGGACCTGGCCCACCACGATGGGACCCTTGAGTTCGTCCGTGGGGCGGTGGACAGCTTCTTCTTCAAAGCCGACCTTGACCAGTTCCGCCATGACGTCTTCGGCCGTGGCGTCGGCCGGAACCTGCGCGAATTCACGCAGCCATGAAAGTGGGATACGCACTGTTAGATCTCCATCCCGAAGTGCTCGCTGAAACGTACATCGCCTTCGATCATGTCGCGCATGTCGCCGACCTCGTTGCGGAACATGAGCGTGCGCTCGATGCCCATGCCGAAGGCAAAACCTGAATACTCGTCCGGGTCGATGCCGGCAGCGCGCAGGACGTTGGGATTGACCATGCCGCAGCCGCCCCATTCGATCCAGCGGGGGCCGCCCTTGGCACCGGGGTGCCAAATGTCCAACTCCGCGGACGGCTCGGTGAACGGGAAGTAGTTGGGACGCAGGCGGATCTGTGCCTCGTCACCGAACATCTGGCGGGCGAAGTGCTCCAAGGTGCCGCGCAGGTCGGCCATGCTCAGCTTCTTGTCAATGGCCAGGCCCTCGAACTGGTGGAACACGGGTGTGTGCGTGGCATCGAGTTCATCGGTGCGGAATACCTTGCCCGGGCACAGCACATAGATGGGTACTTCGCGCTCCAACATGGACCGGACCTGTACCGGGGACGTGTGCGTGCGCATGAGCAGGTGCGCCTCGGGAGGTTCCACGAAGAAGGTGTCCTGCATTTCGCGCGCCGGGTGGTCCGGCTTGAAGTTGAGGGCGTCGAAGTTGAACCACTCGGACTCGACCTCCGGTCCTTCGGCGATTTCCCAGCCCATGCCGACGAAGATGTCCGCCACGCGGTCCTGCAGCGTGGAGAGCGGGTGGCGGGCACCGGCGCGGCGCCGCCGCGGCGCTGCCGTGACATCGACGGTTTCCTCGACAAGGATGCGGGCGTCGTTTTCGGCTTCGAGCACAGCGGTCCGTGCTGCGAGCGCCTGGTTGACGCGGCCACGGGAGGAACCCATGAGCTTGCCTGCGGCGGCCTTCTGCTCCTTGGGCAGGCCGCCGATTTCACGGTTGGCAAGGCTCAAGGGCGACTTCTCGCCGGTGTGCGCCAAGCGGACGGCTTTGAGTTCTTCGAGGGAGGATGCAGCGGCAATCGCGGCGACGGCTTCCTCAACGGCAGCGGTGATGGCGGCTTCATCCAGAGGGTTCGGGATGGCAGCGCCCGGCAAAGTGTCAGTCATCTACTGTTCTTAGCTACGAGTCGGAAATGGTCTTCACCAGGCAGGGCCATGGCAAAAGCAGGAGCGATGCTCGCTGGACGCGTCCGGCGGGCACTAACAACCAGTCTAGTAGAAGGGTCCCGCGGGGATTTAACCCGTGACCCTGCCTCATCGATTCATCGGCGCGCCCGGGGCTAGCATGGCCTCATGACACCGGTCCGCACCATCACTGTCACCGGAGAGGGAACCGCGGAAGCCGTTCCCGACCTGCTCACGCTCACGCTCGCCGTCGAGGTCAGGCGCGACGCCGCCGAAGCGGCCTATGGCGATGCGGGAGCGATCGTCTCGGCGGTGACCGACGCGTTACGAGGGCACGGCGTGGCCGGTTCCGACTTGCGGACCAGCGGCCTCAATCTTCGCGCCGACCTTGTGTGGGCTGAGAACCAGGGGCAAAAGGTCAGCGGTTATGTTGCGTCAACCACCCTGGTTGCCAGGGTCGGCCCGCCGTCGGCGGCCCCCGCGGCCATCTCCGCCGCGGTGGCGGCGGGCGGCGACAACCTTCGCATCCACGGGATCGAACAGGGATTCACGGATGCCGCGGCCGTTGCGGCACGGGCACAGGAGGCTGCCTGGCGGGAGGCCGAAGCGAAGGCGGCCCGCTTCGCCGCGCTTGCCGGCGGCCGTTTGGGGCACGTCCTCTCCATCGATCAGCGGCCGGAGCATGGATCACCGGTGCCTATGATGGCCGGTATGCAGCGTGCTTCAACGAGCGAAGGCGTGCCCATCGAAGCGGGATCGTTGGCGGTTTCCGCGAGCGTGGTGGTGCAGTGGGAGCTGGATTCGCCCGCGCCGGCCTAGTGAACGGCGCCCGCGGACAGCTTGGTGTCCACCGGAGTCTCAAGCGCAGCGCGAACGACGACGGCGATCCCCCGCCCCATGTCCCGCGTCGCCATCCCGGGCGTCGCACTACCCTGCGGAAGTAGGGCTTCGTCATAGGGAACGTGGATGAAGCCGCCCCGCGCGCGGGGCGGAACGGCTCCGGCGAGTTCGTGCATCAGGGCATAGAACACGTGGTTGCACACGTAGGTCCCGGCAGTCTGCGAGACCTCGGCACGGATTCCGGCGATCTGGAGCGCCCGGAGCGCGGACTTCACCGGGAGTGTGCTGAAGTACGCCGCGGGACCTTCGGGGATTACCGGCTCGTCGATGGGCCTGTTTCCGGCGTTGTCCGGAATCCTGGCGTCATCGCAGTTGATGGCAACGCGTTCCAACGAGAGCCGGTCCCGGCCGCCGGCGAGCCCGACGCAGATGACCAGCTCCGGGCGCAGCCTCTCCACGGCCTCGCGCAGGACCGCGGCGGATTCACCGAAAACGCACGGCAGTTCGAGCGCTTCCACGTCATGGCCTTCGGAGCGCAAGATCTCCTGTGCTTCGAGGACGGCAGCCCACGAGGGATTGCTGGAATCGCCGCCAAAAGGCTCGAATCCCGTCAGCAGAATCATGCATCCACCCTAGCAACGGCTGAGCGATTTCCAGGTGGCTCGTTCGATCCTTAACCGGCCTTCTTTCAACCGACCTTGACAAGTGTTCGAACATATATTCGAATGGAGGCCATGAGATGGGACGCACAGGCACTTTCACCACAACGTGGTCCGGCACCCGGAGACAACAGCAGCAGCGGTCCGTCCGGAGCCGCCCCAGCAACGGACGCACTGCTGCCGCTGGCCGGGCTTGTGCGTTCCGTCTCAACCCCCGAATTCTCCGGAGTCACCTTTCATGAGGTCACCGCCAAATCGGTGCTCAACAAGGTGGCGTCCGGTTCCCAGATGCCCTTCGAATGGACGGTCAACCCGTACCGCGGATGCAGCCATGCCTGTGTCTACTGTTTTGCGCGCAAGAGCCACACCTATCTGGAGTTCGACGCCGGACACGATTTCGATTCCCAGGTGATCGTGAAGATCAACGCGGCAGAGGTCTTGCGCAAGGAACTGTCCAAGCCGTCGTGGGGCCACCATCATGTGGCCCTCGGCACCAACACGGATCCGTATCAGCGGGCAGAAGGCCGCTACCAGCTGATGCCGGGGATCATCCGGGCCCTGGCCGATTCCGGTACTCCGTTCTCCATCCTCACCAAGGGAACCCTCCTGGGCCGCGACATCCCCCTCCTCAAGCACGCCGCCAGCCACGTGCCCGTGGACCTGGGCATCTCCCTGGCCATGACTGACGAAGCCCTGGCCTCGGCAGTGGAGCCCGGCACACCCGCGCCGCGCGCCAGGCTCAAGCTCATCCGGCGGCTGCGCGAGGCCGGGCTGCCGTGCGGTGTCATGGCCATGCCCATCCTGCCGTGGCTGACGGACAGCGATGATGCACTGGAGTCGCTCTTTACGGCACTCTCCGGGGCCGGCGCCACTGGCGTCACGGCCGGGGCGTTGTACCTGAAGCCGGGCACGCGGGAATGGTTCATGCAATGGCTGGCGGCCAACCACCCCGAGCTCGTTGGCAAGTACCGGCGCCTCTATGGCCAAGGCTCGTATGCCTCGAAGGAATACAGGACCTGGCTAAGCGGCCGTATCAACTACTTCAAGGCCCGTCACGGTTTCTCCGGGAGCAGCGGTTTCAGCCACAGGAACGCGACGGCGGGCAAGGAGACGCCCGCTTCGCTTCCACCTGCTTCCTTTCCAACAACGGGCCAGTCCGCGCTTTTCTAGTTGAGCAGGCCGGAGGCCACCCGTTCCAGCAGTGCACGGACAATCGGCAGGTCGGCAGGAATCCACGGCAAGGTCAACGCCTCGTCGCCATTGCCAAGCGGAACCCACCGGAGTTCATCGTGGTCCTGGAGCGGACGCGGCTCGCCGTCGAGCAGTTCGGCGAACCATACCCTCATGACGGCGCGCTCGTTCAGCGGCCAAGCGGCGCCCGCGTCAGGCTCCACCTCAGACCCGAGCCGGACAGTGATCCCGAGTTCCTCGAGCAACTCGCGGTGCAGCGCGTCTTCGAAGGATTCCCCGGCCTCCAGCTTGCCGCCCGGGAACTCCCACATTCCCGCGAATTGCGGTGGGGCGCTGCGCCTCGCGGCGAGCAGCCGTTTCGGATTTTCAAGGGAATCGACGACGGCGGCGCCCGCCACGCTTATCAGTCCAGTCACCGCAACAGTCTATTGGCCCTCCGGTCATCGCCCCCGCTATGGAAGTTGTCACATTCAGGGCTATTCACCGAGGACTCGAACTAAGCTTGAAAGTCGGCTTTATTCCCTCCGAGTTGCATCCCGCTCGCCCCAAGAAACAGGACGATGACCACTACTGCTGTCACCAAGACCTCCCAAAAGACCCGAAGCCGTCACGTGGCGCTGGCGATCTTCGCCCTTGCCATGGGTGGATTTGCCATCGGGACAACGGAGTTCACCATGATGGGCTTGCTCAAGGAGATCGAGCAGGGACTCCACATCAGCACTCCCGAGGCCGGGAACCTGATTTCGGCCTACGCCTTGGGTGTCGTGGTGGGGGCGCCCATCTTCGCGGCACTTGGTGCCCGGCTCCCCCGCAAGCAACTTGCCCTGGGGCTCATGCTGTTCCTGTCGATAGCGAACCTGACGTCCTTCATCGCACCGGACTACGGAACCATGGTGATCACGAGGTTTGCCTCGGGACTGCCCCATGGCGCCTTCTTCGGAATCGCCGCGGTCATCGCCGCGAGCCTGGTTGCTCCCACCAAGCGCGGCTGGGCGATTTCGATGGTCATGGGCGGACTGACCGTCTCCAACGTCATCGGTGTTCCCGCGGCGACGTGGCTCGGCCAGACTTTCGGGTGGCGCCTTCTCTTCGTGGTGGTGGGCATCATCGGCCTGGCCACGAGTGTGTTGCTCTGGAAGTTCGTCCCCTTCGAGCCAGCCCACCCGGAGGCAAGCATCCGCCGGGAACTTGGTGCCCTCAAACGCATCCAGGTGTGGTTGGCATTGCTGATCGGAATCATCGGTTTTGGCGGCTTCTTCGCCACCTACACGTACATCTCCCACACCATGACGTCCGTGGCCGGCATCCCGGAGGCGCTGATACCCCTCGTGGTGGCCCTGTACGGACTGGGCATGGTGGCAGGCAACATCCTGGGCGGCCGCATCGCCGATAAGTCGGTCATGGGAACCATCTACCGGGTGCTGCCCCTCATCGCCTTGGCGCTGGTGGCCTACGCGGTCGCGGCCCACTGGGCGTGGTCGGCGTTCGTCATGGTCTTCATCGTGGGCGGCATCGGCTCCATGCTCATCCCGCCCTTGCAAACGCGCCTGCTCGACGCTTCGCCGGACGCGCCGTCCTTGGCCTCTTCGCTCAACCACTCCGCGCTCAACATCGCCAACGCCCTTGGCGCATTCCTCGGCGGGGTGGTCATCGCCTGGGGCTGGGGATACGTTGCCCCTGCCCTCGTCGGGGCCGTCCTGGCGATCCTGGGCCTCGGCGTCGCGGGCATCAGCGGCTGGTTGGAACGCAAGAAGCCGCTGGCTGCCTAGACCTGGACACGCTCTACGTCGGGCTCGAGGTAGATGACCCGGGCGATCGGTACCGCGGTGCGGATCCTGAGTTCGGCGGCGTCGATCGCTGTCGCAATCGCCTGCCCCGTATCTGCCGCGCCCACGCTGATCTTCGCAGCGACCAGCAACTCTTCCGGGCCCAAATGCATGGTCTTGAGGTGGATAATCCGCGTGCCATCCGACTCAATGGCTTCCGTGATCCGCGCATTGTCCTCTTTGGTGGCAGATTCGCCGAGCAGCAAGGACTTGGTTTCCACCGCGAGCACCACGGCGATTCCCACAAGGAGCAGGCCGATCATTCCGGTGCCCGCGGCGTCCCACAAGCCGTTGCCCGTGATGAGGGTCAGGCTCACGCCGAACAGCGCGAAAACGAGGCCCAGAAGGGCTCCGAAATCCTCCAGGAGGATCACGGGCAGTTCCGGTTGCTTGGCGTTGCGGATGAACTTGATCCAGCTTTGCTTGCCGCGCAAGGGATTGGATTCGTGGATGGCGGTCCGGAACGAGAAGGATTCCGCCACAATAGCGCCGAGCAGCACGGCCAGGGGTACCCACCAGAAATCGCCTTCAATGGCATGGGGGTGCTGGAACTTCTCCCAGGATTCATAGAGCGCAAAGAGTCCGCCAACACTGAACAGCACGATCGAGACGATGAAGGCGTAAATGTAGCGCTCACGGCCATAGCCGAACGGGTGCTCGGGACTCGCTGCGCGCTGTGCGCGCTTCCCGCCAAGCAGCAGGAGCAACTGGTTGCCGGAGTCGGCGACGGAGTGGATTGCCTCGGCCAACATGGACGACGACATCGTCAGGACGAATGCGACGAACTTGAGCACAGCGATCGCCAGGTTGGCACTCAATGCCGCCACGATTGCCTTGGTACCGCCATTTGCAGCCACGGAGGCTCCACCTCTTCTTCAATTCAGGGGATGTGAGTGAAAGGCACGAACAGACCGCGAGGTCGCGTTCCTGCAAGCAATACCGTACCTGCAGCGGGAGTGTCAGGAGGCTTGCTGCGAGCGTGCGCTGGCGTAGAGGCAAACCGTGGCTGCTGTGCCAAGGTTCAGGCTTTCCGCCGAACCGTAGACGGGCACTGCGACACGATGGTCGGCAAGGGCAAGCTCGGAGTCTGAAAGCCCTTGCGCCTCGTTGCCGAACAGCCAGGCGGTCGGGGCTTCGAGGGCGTAGGCGGAAGTCGCTGCTGACGCACCCAGGCGGCGCGCCGCGTTCTCGTCCTGAAGTTTGTCCAGGTTGAGGGTGCCGTAACCGTCCGCTGCGAGGATCCCGATGCCGCGCTCCTTGCATCCGGCCACGAGTTCCCCGACGTCCGCACCCAACACAACCGGTAAGTGGAAGAGCGAACCTGCCGTGGACCGCACAGCCTTCGGGTTGTAAATGTCAACGCTGGAGGCCGTCAGGACCACGGCATCCGCCCCGGCGGCATCAGCGGCCCGAAGCACCGTGCCCGCGTTGCCGGGGTCGCGCACCTGGCACATGACGGCGATCAGCCGCGGCCCGGCGTCGAGCACTGATTCAAGGCTGACGTCCACAAAGCTGCAGACGGCCACAATCCCTTGGGGATTGACGGTGTCCGCCATGGCGGCCAGGACATCGTCGTTCGCGAGCCGCAACGCAACGCCGTCGGCGAGTTCGGCGAGTTCAGGGAGCCGGTCCAGGCAGCTTTCGCTCGCGAACACTTCGTGTACGACGCCGGACTCCCCCGCCGCGGTCCGCTCCCGGTGCAGGACCAGCGCCTCGCGAACGGCCTGGGGGCCTTCCGCGAGGAACCGCCCGCGCTTTAAACGGGCCGGGCGCCCTGCAAGCTTTGCGACATCCCTGACCCGATCGGCTCGGGGGTTGGACATCGGAAGTTCTTGCGGGCACCCGGTTTCGTTCATATAAAGAACTTTAGTGGCAGTTGCGACTAGTTCTTGATCTGCTGGCGGGCTTCGCCACCGGCAGGCTCAAAGCCTGCAGCCTTTGCGGCCTCAACGGTGGAGAACCAGTACTCGGCAACAGTCACGTCGTACCAGGTGGAACCCGGAACGTGGTACTTGTTGGACTCGGCGTTGCCCTTGATGGCGTGGCCTTCCGGTGCGGCTTCGCCCTCAACGGCGACAACAGCGCCTTCGATGGCCGGCTTCTCGGAGGCAGAGGCCTTGACGGCGGTAGCGGTCTTCGCAGCCGGAGCAGCCTTGGCGGCAGCCTTCGGAGCGGCCTCGGCCTTGGCGGCCGGAGCGGAAGTGTCGGCAGGCAGGGAGTCCTTGGCAACCTTGACCAGCGCGGCGAAAGCGTTGGCGTCGGAAACGGCCAGCTCTGCCAGCATGCGGCGGTCAACCTCGACCTCAGCGGCCTTCAGGCCCTGGATCAGACGGTTGTAGGTCAGGCCGTTGGCGCGGGATGCAGCGTTGATGCGCTGGATCCAGAGGCGACGGAAGTCACCCTTCTTTTTGCGGCGGTCGCCGTAGCTGTACACAAACGAGTGCAGCAGCTGCTCTTTTGCCTTGCGGTACAGGCGAGACCGCTGACCGCGGTAACCCTTGGCCCGTTCAAGGACAACCCGACGCTTCTTGTGGGCGTTTACCGCCCGCTTCACACGTGCCACGTGCGTACTCCTTCAAAATTCTTATCCCAAGCTGCTACTGCCGGAAACCCGGCCGGCCTGAGAAGGCTTTGGTGTAGTCGGCGGCTACCGGATGGCAGCAACCAGAAAACTTGGAACTTAGACGCCGAGCATCTTCTTGATGACCTTGGCATCGCCCTTGAAGACGATCTTGTCGCCGGCAAGGCGACGGGTCAGGGTGGAGGACTTGTGCTCCAGGTAGTGGCGGCGGTTGGCCTGCTGACGCTTCAGCTTGCCGGTGCCGGTCAGCTTGAAGCGCTTCTTAGCACCACTGTGGGTCTTCATCTTCGGCATGGGAACCGATCTCCTTACGTGTCCGCAGACTGGGTCTGCAGTTCTTTCGTGCAGCCACCCCATAGGAGGCGGCTGCTGCTTTCGTGCCGGGCGGAGGGAATGCCTCCTGCGGCGTGACTAGTTGGTCTTGCGTGCCGCTGGCTTCGGAGCGGCCTTGGGGGCTGCCGGCCGAGCTGCAGGCTTCGGAACCGCGGGCTTCGCCATCGGTTTCGGTACTGGTGTGGCAGCAGGCTTGGGGGCAGCCGGCACAACAGGCTTCGAAGCTGCCTGCTCAGGTGCCTTTGCCGGTGCCGGTGCCTTTGCGGGCGCCGGCGCGACAACGGGAGCTGCTTCAACCGCGGGAGCCTTTTCGACAACTGGAGCTGCTTCAACTACAGGAGCTGCTTCAACTACAGGAGCCTTCTCGACCACCGGAGCTGCTTCAACCACGGGAGCCTCTTCGACAACCGTTTCCTCAGCGACCGGAGTCTCTTCGACTTCAGCGGCCTCCGCCTCAACGGCTTCCGATACGGTCTCCTCGGCCTGGGTTTCCTCGGCCTGGGCCAGGAGTTCCGCCGGCAGCAAGTCCGCGAGTGACTGGGTCAGGGGAGCATCCTCGCCTGAAACGTCAATCCGGCCTGCGGCCTTGGCTTCATTCTGGGCCTTGGCCTCTGCACGCTGCGCCGCGCGGCGGGCCTCGGCCTTGGCCTCGGCCTTGTTTTTCAGCGGACCGATCACCATGACCATGTTGCGGCCATCGATGCGCGGGCTGGACTCAATCACGCCGACTTCGGCAACGTCCTCAGCGAAGCGCTGCAACAGGCGGATGCCCATTTCAGGGCGCTGCTGCTCACGTCCGCGGAACTGGATCATGGCTTTCACCTTGTCACCGGCACCCAGGAAGCGAAGCGCGTGGCCGCGCTTGGTCTCGTAGTCGTGGGTATCGATCTTCAGGCGGAAGCGGATTTCCTTGAGGACCGTGTTGGTCTGGTTCTTGCGGGCCTCACGGGCTTTAACAGCGGCTTCGTACTTGTACTTGCCGAAGTCCATCAGCTTGCACACCGGAGGCTTCGCCTGCGGTGCAACTTCAACGAGATCCAGGTCAGCCTCGGCAGCCAGACGCAGGGCGTCCTCAATACGGACGATTCCAACCTGTTCGCCGGCAGGGCCGACCAAACGCACCTCGGGGACGCGGATACGCTCATTGATTCTTGGCTCGCTAATGTCAAAGCTCCTGTTGTTGTGATGAGTATTCCACCGGCAAATAGAGAAGGCCCCCAATTGCTGGCGCAATCGAAGGCCTCGAAGATCGGAAACGGCCCCTCAAGGGAGGCGTTCGCACCATCCAAGGCTGACCTTGAACGGTGTCCGACCAGGTACCCGGCAACTTACATCCCCGAAGGGAAACGGCTGACGCGGGTGGGAGAGAACTCCGCTTGCAAACTGAAAATCAATTCTACAGAAATCGGCAACCAACCGCACATTAACGGTGGGTGGCCGAGCGCTGCGTGAGCCATGGAAAATGGCAACTTCCAGTCGGTCTGTGACAAGCTTACCAGCATGAGCACTTCAGACAGCAATTCCCTCGACCACGAGCCCGCCGGCACTGGTGCCGGAGTAAGCCAGCAGATCCGCGACATTTCGGAAGTTCCGGCTGTTGAGGTCATCACCACCGGCGCCGTTCACCTCATGAGCGCGGCAGCCGTCAAAGTGGGCTTGGCCGACGACCCCGAGGCCGAAGAGCTCAAGGACCTGGACGAGGCCCGCAAGCTGATCACCGCCTTGGCCGGACTCGTCACCGCCGCAGCACCGGAAATCGGTTCGCAGCACGCCGGCCCCTTGCGCGACGGCCTCCGCTCCCTACAGCTTGCGTTCCGCGAGGCGTCCCTGATCCCGGACGAGCCGGGCAAGGGCCCGGGCGAAAAGTTCACCGGCCCGGTCAACTGATCCGGACTATCTGTACGACCGCGACGGCGGGCTGGCCCCTTTGGCCGGCCCGCCGTCGTCGTTTGGCGGCTTAGGCGCGACTCAGGTGGCGGGGTCTCCCGCGCCCGTCTGGGTGATGGTCATGCTCCGGCGCCGACGCAGCTGGAGGAACAACCCGGCAAGGCACAACACCACTCCCGCCGTCCCGATGGCGACGAAGCCGGCCCACGGCCCCACGCCGTCGATGAAGAGGCCCGCGACGGGCGAACCGAAAGCCACGCCTGCAGTGAGGGCCGAGCCGTACCAGCCCATGGCCTCGCCGCGCCGTTCCTCATCCACGATGTCGGCGACCTTTTCCGACGCCGCGGACAGCACCGGCGCGCAGAGCAGGCCGGGAAGCAGAGACAACAATGCAAGGGTCCACGTGTCCCCGGCGAAACCCATCGGGATGGTCAATGCCGCCATTCCCAGCAGGAGCAGGATGGGCGAGACGGGCCGGTGCATGGCGCCGTAGATGAGCCCGCCGACTACCGATGAGGCGCACCAGAAGACGAAGACAATTCCGATCTCGCTCTCGTGCCCGCCGCGCTGCAACACCGCGACGATTCCGACGTCGGTGCCGCTCAGGACCATTCCGGATCCTGCGGCGACGGCGAACACGGCGGCTACCGCCGCGGTGAACCATGTGAAGTTCCGGGCCATCTTTCCCCGCAACCCGGAAGGTTGCGACACTGTCGGAGCCATCTCCGAAGCCGCCTCCTGAAGATGGGCCGGAGCCGATGCCACCACCGCGGCTTCGGCCGCATGAAGCTCATCGGCATCCCGGTCGGCCGTCTGGCCGGCGTCCAGGACGCCCTCGCTGCGGGTGGGCGGGTTGAACCAGAGAAGGAAGAGCCCGGCGGCCGACGTGCACACACCCACGATGGTCAGGCCGAGGACCGTGAACCCGCTGGTAGCCACGACCGCGCCCACCGCGGGGCCGATCATGAAGACCACTTCGGTGCCAATGGAGTCCAGCGCATAGGCCGAACGCCGCTGCTCGCCGTCAACCAGCACCCCCAGGGACTGGCGGATGACGCTGAAGATGGGCAGCGTCAACAGGCCCCCGACGAAGACAAGTGGGAGGATCCATTCGTAACTGACGTGCGGCACCACGGACCAAATCACCAACTCAGACACAACGGAAGGAATAAGCGCCTTGCGCAGGCCGACAGTGTCCACGCGCCGCCCCCGCCACGGAGCGCCGATCGCGATGCCGATGGTGAATACCGCCGCGGCAGCACCGGCGGCGGCATATCCCTTGCCCAAAGTCAGCACGATGTGCAGGGTGAGCAGGACTCCCGCTGCCGAGTGCGGTATGCGGGCCACCATGCCCACCAGCAGGAGACGCCGCACGGACGTGATGGACAGCATCTCCCGGTAGAGAGAGAAATTCACGAGCTCATCCTCTGTTCTGCCGAGGGCAGGACAAGGACGTTCCCCCTGTGCCTTCGGCTACTGTGCCGCCCGCTGCAAGCTGACCTCGATCGAGTCAACCCGCTCGGCGAACAATTCGTTCTGCGCCCAACGCCCGTTCAGTCCGGAGACGAGATCCTGCACCGCGGCGGCGTCCAGGCCGTCTTCGAGGTACAGCACCACGCGCAATTCGGGGCCGGGTCCCCCGCCGGCCATGGCCGATCCGTCAGCCGTGCGCGAAGCCATTCCAGATCCCGGCCGCACCTCCAGGCGCCGCACGGCCGGGTACATCCCTGCCAGGGAATTGAGAGCAGACTCCAGTTCATCATCAAGGTACGACGGCGTCCAGTCGCGCTGCTGTGCCAGTGACCACATGGCAGGCCGGCGGACGACGAAGGTGACATCCGAACCGGGATCCAGGACGAGCAGCTGGGCTCCTTCGGAGACGGCAGACAGGGCCGCCCGGGCCGCATAAACAGCGACGGGACGGGCCTGCGGATGCCAGGCTTCAAGGGCGGCCGCCGACGTGAACACCGGCATGGCCGTGCGGCCATCAGGCGCCTTCAATGTCACGAGCGCCATGTCGGCCTGCTTGTCCGCATGGAGTCCGTCCACGCCCTCGGCTTCCTCAGCGAGCTGGGCCACCACCGGGACGAACACCCTCGCCGTTGCCAACGAAGCCACCACACCGGCCTCGCTGCCGGTTCCGGCGAGCAGAGCCGCGACGGCGGCGAGGTATCCGGCGTCGGCCGTTCCGTCGTCGTCCTCGAAATTATGGATCTTTGCGGCGTCGCCGCTCAGGTCGCGGCCTGCCCAGGGCTGGCCGGCAGAATCGCCTGCGCCGCCAGCACCTGCCAGGGCCGCAGCGATGTGCCCGGGCAACTGCCGGGGTGCCGGAGTCGAAGCCTGATCAGCTGCCGGGAACTGTGGATCGTGAGACATCAGCGGCGGCCGGCGACGTCCAGCGCTTCCGGGAGCGTAAAGGCACCGGCATACAGCGCCTTGCCGACGATCGCTCCTTCGACCCCAAGCGGTACGAGCTCCCGCAGGACGCGCAGGTCCTCAAGGCTGGAGATGCCGCCCGACGCGACAACTGGCTTGCCGGTCTTTTCGACCATCTGGCGCAACAGCTCGACGTTGGGTCCCTGCAGTGTCCCGTCCTTCGTGACGTCGGTGACCACGTAGCGGGCGCAGCCGGCATCCTCAAGGCGGGCCAGCACCTCCCAGAGGTCCCCGCCTTCCTTGGTCCAGCCCCGGCCTGCGAGCGTCGTTCCACGGACGTCGAGCCCGACGGCGATCTTGTCACCGAAGCGGTCGATGGCCCGGCGGGTCCATTCCGGATTCTCCAGCGCGGCGGTTCCGAGGTTCACGCGGGCGACGCCGAGCTCAAGCGCGCGCTCAAGGGATTCGTCGTCGCGCAGTCCGCCGGACAGCTCCACCTTGACGTTCAGCTGCGAGACGACCTCGCTGATGAGGCCGGCGTTGTTGCCGCGTCCGAACGCCGCGTCAAGGTCCACCATGTGCACCCACTCGGCTCCGGCGTTCTGCCAGTTCAGCGCCGCTTCCAGCGGGGTGCCGTAACTGGTCTCGGAGCCGGCTTCTCCCTGAAGGAGACGAACGGCCTGGCCGTCCACGATGTCGACGGCGGGCAGGAGTTCCAGAACGGGCAGTTCGGAGGCGGTGGTCATTGAAGTCCTCGGTGTTGTGGGGACGGGCGTCAGTTGCCCGGCAACTTATTTTGCAGGCAAAGTGAAGAGGTAGGCGGCTAGCAGAGCCAAGCCAGCGAGTACGTAGAACGAAATGGAGACCCAGGCGGGGCGTTTCTGCTGGTGGAAGGAGATTCCGCCGCCAACCAGCAGCCCGGCCGCGCCCATGAAGATAACGGACCACATATCAGGCAGCGCCTCCGGCCTCGGTCGGCTGCGGCTGGGTTTTTGCTTGCGGGCGCAAACCCTCAACCCAGTTGCGCAGGAGCCGGGCTCCTGCGTCGCCCGACTTCTCGGGGTGGAATTGCGTGGCACACAACGGTCCGTTTTCCACGGCGGCGATAAAGGGGGCGCCGTGTTCGGACCACGTCACCTTCGGCGGAGCCATGCGGGGCTGGACAACGTCGAATTCCCACTTCTGTACGCCATACGAGTGCACAAAATAGAAGCGTTCGTGCTCGACGCCGGCGAACAGCTTCGAGCCTTCCGGCACGTCCACAGTGTTCCAGCCCATGTGCGGCACAACGGGGGCAGGCAGGAGTTCCACTTTGCCGGGCCACTCGCCCATGCCTTCGGCCTCGGTACCGTGCTCCACTCCGGCCTCGAACAGGACCTGGAGCCCTACGCAGATACCCAGGACTGGCCGGCCTCCGGCAACGCGACGGCCGATCATCCGGATCGCGTCCACTGCCTTGAGTTCGCGCATCACCGTTTCGAAGGCGCCGACGCCGGGGACCAGGAGACCATCGGCGTTCAGGACGTCTTCTGGTTTGGCGCTCAACGTGACTGCCGCTCCGGCACGCTCAAGCGCGCGGACCGCCGAGCGGACGTTGCCCGAGCCGTAGTCAAGGACCGTTACGGTCGGCTTTCCCTCGGGCGAGACGATGCGGCTGGCAGCCTTCGGATCGACCACAGCGCCGTCCTTGAGGATCTGCCCACTCACAAGGCACCCTTGGTGGACGGAATGCCTTCGACACGGGGGTCGGACTCGACGGCGGAACGGAGTGCACGGGCAAAGGCCTTGAACTGGGCCTCCACGATGTGGTGCGGATCCCGGCCGGCCAGGACATTCATGTGGAGGCAGATACCGGCGTGCAAGGTGATGGCCTCAAAGACGTGGCGCGTCAGCGAACCGGTGAAGTGTCCACCGATCAGGTGGTACTCCTGCCCTGCGGGCTCACCGCCGTGGACCAGGTAAGGACGTCCGGAGACGTCGACGACGGCGTGGGCCAACGCTTCATCCAACGGGACCGTGGCCTCGCCGAAGCGACGGATCCCTGCTTTGTTACCCAAGGCGGTGCGCAGGACCTCGCCGAAGGTAATGGCAACGTCCTCCACGGTGTGGTGGGCGTCGATGTGGGTGTCTCCGCTCGCCTTGACGGTCATGTCGATGAGCGAATGCTTGCAGAGCGCCGTCAGCATGTGGTCATAGAACGGCACCGAGGTGCTGATATCCGAGACGCCCGTGCCGTCGAGGTTGATTTCAACCAGGACGGAGGATTCGCTGGTGGTGCGTTCCATGCGTGCTGTCCGGGCGGCCGCCGTGCTGGCGCCGTTTTCGCTCATCGATATGTCCTTAGGAGGAAGGAGTGGTGGGACTTGTTCAAGTCTAGGCCGGTGCGGAGACCTGGCCGTCCAGCAAGGCTTCGAGCGCCTTGAGGAATGCAGTGGTTTCAGGCTCCGTGCCGGCGGTGACGCGGAGGTGGCCCGGGATGCCGACGTCGCGGATCAGGACTCCGCGCTCCAGCAGGCCTTGCCACAGGGCGTGGGGATTCTCGATTCCACCGAAAAATACGTAGTTCGAATCCGAGGCGGCCGGCTTGAAGCCCATGCGGGTCAACTCGCTGACAATGCGATCGCGCTGGACCTTGATGTCCTCGACGTCCGCCATGAGGGCTTCTCGGTGACGGAGGGCCGCCAGTGCGGTCGCCTGCGTGATGGCGGAGAGGTGATATGGAAGGCGTACCAGACGGATGGCGTCGGCGACCTCGGGGGCGGCTGCCATGTAGCCGATGCGCGCACCGGCGAGGGCGAACGCCTTGCTCATGGTCCGGGACACAATAAGGCGCTCCCGGCCGGGGAGGAGCGTCAACGCGCTTGGCGTGTTGTCGTGGGCGAACTCGTGGTAGGCCTCGTCCACGATCACCACGGTCCGGCTCGCCTCGCCGGCGTCGTACACGGCTTCGACAACGTCCAGGCCAAGTCCCGTGCCGGTGGGGTTGTTCGGGGAGCAAAGGAACACGACATTCGGCTTGAGTTCACGGACCTGCGCGGCCGCCGAGGCCGCATCGAGGCCATAGTCTTCGGCGCGAATACCAGCGATGTATGCAGTGTCGGTTCCGCTCGCGAGCAAAGGGTACATGGAGTACGTCGGCGGGAAACCGAGCGCGGACCTGCCCGGGCCGCCGAAGACCTGGAGGATCTGCTGGAGTACTTCATTGGAGCCGTTGGCTGCCCAGATGTTCTCGGCCGAAAGGTCGTGGCCAAGGTATTCCGCAAGGGCCTCGCGCAATTCGGTGAACTCGCGGTCCGGATAGCGGTTCAGTCCGGTGGCGGCTGCCGCGACCGCTTCGGTGATGGCCGCCTGAACGTCCGCTGGGACGCCATGCGTGTTTTCGTTGACGTTGAGCAAAATCGGAACATCAAGCTGCGGCGCGCCATAGGGGCTCAGGCCGCGAAGGTTGGTCCGGAGGGGAAGTCGGTCAAGTCGCTCAAGCTGGTCACTCACCATGACAGTTTAAGGTGCCGCGGCGGATGCCCTGAAACTGTGACGGCACGGAGACCGTCCAGGGGCCGGGCAACCCGGTCCAAGTTGCCGCTAAGTCGAAGGAATGAACAGCTGCTGGCCGGGCACGATGTGGCCGTCCTGGAGGTTGTTCAGCTGGATGATCTCCGCAACGACGTCGCGTGGATCCCGGGACGGTGCGGCGCTTCCCGCAATCCCCCACAAGGACTGGCCCACTTGTACCGTGACGCTCGTGCTGGAGGTGGGCTGCAGTTCAGCGGCGGAATCAGCAGCCTTGGCCGGCGAATTCAGGAATCCCGCCAAGCTAAGGAGCGCTGCAACCAGGAGCATGGCCGGGACGCCGAAGAAGACCATGCGGCCCCTGCGGGTCAGGCGGAGCCGGCCCGCCGGCGCACCGTGGCCGGGTGTGTGGGTGATGGTGTTTGCGGACATGAGCTGAGCCCTTCTGAACAATGCCGCGTTCCGGAATCTCTGGTTGCGGCTGCCAATTCTTGCCTTCATTCAGTGCTTGCAGGACGGTTGTTCGTTGTTGTCTTCGAACGATTCGGGCGAACACCCGGACCCCGCACCACTTTTATAGAACACATATTCGAACCTTGCTATGACATTTTTAGCACTTATCAACGAACGATGTCGAGACTCGCTAGAACAAATGTTTGATAAACGCCTGCGCCTGCCCTACGTTTGAGTGAAGGAACGAGCACTGAATCAGTGCAACAGGAGGGTCTGACATTTCAGGCCGACAGTCCCGGCAAGCCCCTCAGGGCCGCGCGGACGGAACGGAAGGGTGTTGGCGAACATGGCAGCGAAAGCCACTGGCAGCGGGTCGGCCTCAGCGCGGAGCCAGCAGCCGCAGAAGGCCCCCAAGAGCCTGACCGTCCGCCAGAAGAAAATCCTGGAGACCATCCAACGTTCAGTGAACGATCACGGGTATCCGCCGTCGATGCGCGAAATCGGAGACACGGTCGGCCTGGCCAGCTTGTCCAGCGTCACCCACCAGTTGTCGCAGCTCGAGAAGCTCGGTTATCTTCGCCGCGATCCCAAGCGTCCACGCGCCATGGAAGTCCTCATGCCGTTGACCCTGGACGGCGGCTCCGCCATCCCCGGCGTTGAAGCGCCGGCGAAACTCCGCAGCGCCGGCGGCCTGGCCGTCACGGAACTCGCGAGTGCCAGTGACACGGCCATGGTTCCCCTCGTCGGGCGCATTGCTGCCGGTGGGCCCATCCTGGCCGACCAGACCGTTGAGGACGTCCTGCCTCTGCCCCGGCAATTGGTAGGCCATGGCGAGCTCTTCATGCTCAAGGTCGCCGGTGATTCCATGATCGACGCCGCTATCTGCGATGGAGACTGGGTGGTAGTGCGGCGTCAAAACGACGCACTCAACGGCGACATCGTGGCCGCACTCCTGGACGACGAAGCCACCGTCAAGACCTTCCGGCAGCGCGACGGCCACACGTGGCTGCTCCCGCAGAACACGCAGTACGAACCCATCCTGGGCGACCATGCCACCATCATGGGCAAAGTCGTCTCGGTCCTGCGCTCACTCTAGGACGCGCTCGCTCTAAGGCACCCTCACCCAGGGGCCCCTGCCTTAGTCCGTGGCCGACTCGGCGTAAAGACGTTCGAGGGCACCGCGCACCACTGAACGGTCCGTGGTGGGCCAGAAGGGCGGCAACGCTGCCCTGAGGAAGTTGCCGTAGCGCTCCGTCGAAAGCCGTGAATCCAGTACTGCCACGACCCCCTTGTCCCCCGTTGAACGGATGAGGCGGCCGGCCCCTTGTGCCAGCCGAATGGCCGCGTGCGTTGCAGACACTGCCATGAAACCGTTGCCCCCGGCCTGGGCGACCGCGCGGGACCGTGCCGTCATCAGGGGATCGTCCGGGCGAGGGAACGGGATCCGGTCAATCACGACCAGCCGGCATGAACCGCCGGGAACGTCGACGCCCTGCCAGAGGGACATGGTGCCGAACAGGCAGGTGTCCTCCTCCTCGGCAAACTGCCTGACCAGCGCGGCCATGGTCGATTCTCCCTGGCACAGGATGTCCACATCCAGGCGCGACCGCATCGCTTCCGCGGCGTCCTCAGCCGCACGACGGGAAGAGAACAGGCACAAAGCTCCGCCGTGCGAGGCCTTGATGAGCTCTTCAAGTTCGTCCAACGCTTCGGGCGAGGTGCCGCGACCCGGCTTGGGCAGGTGCTTGGCGACGTACAGCATGCCCTGCTTCGGGTAGTCGAAGGGCGAGCCGACATCCACGCCCGTCCAGCTGGGGGCGCCCTGGCCAGTCAAGCCCAGCCCTCCGGCTGTGGCCTCGAATGCAGACCCGATAGCCAAAGTGGCAGAGGTCAACACCACGGTATGGCCCGCGAAGAGCCCTTCGCGGAGGCGTCCGGCGACGCTGAGCGGCGCGATGTTGATGAGCGCCGGCGAGTCCTCGTCGGGGGCCGTGTAGCCCTGCTGGGGATCGAAGCTGCTGTTCCGGGAGAGCCACACGACTTCCCTGTTTTCCCGGGCGGAGAGCAGCCGTTCGCACAACTCGAGGATCAGCATGAGCCGTGAGCGCGCGAGCTGACGTCCGCCGTCGACCGCGTTGGACGAATCCCCCTTCGAATCGGAAAGCGCCGCACGGCACGCTTCCCGGAGCTGGTCCACGCCATCAAGTTGTTCGTCATTGAGCCCGTTGGGCAAGAGGCCGGACGGCGCTCCCATGATCGCGAGTTCCAAACGATCCGCGGCGGCGTTCAGCGCGTCCACGGTGATGGCCGTGTGTTTGCGGGCGCTGGAGGCCGCGGCATGGATCATCGCCACGGACAGCTGCCCGGACACGGCACCGGTCACACGGTCCTGGAGCTCGTGTGCTTCGTCCACCACCACGACGTCGTATTCGGGCAGGACGGCCAGCCCTTCAAAGGCACTGACGGCGAGCATCGCGTGGTTGGTGACCACGACGTCGGACTCCGCGGCGCGGTGGCGGGCGAGCTCGCTGAAGCACTCCTCGGCCATCGGACACTTTTGCGCTCCGAGGCACTCCATGGACGTGACGGATACCTGGCGCCAGGCCCGGTCCGTCACGCCCGGCATGAGTTCGTCGCGGTCCCCCGTCGTGGTCTTCGCCGCCCATTCACGCAGCCGCACGACTTCCTTGCCAAGCTGCGAGGCAGGCCCGCCGATGGCTGCGGCCAGATGCGGAACGCTGGTGTCCTCGCCAAGGGAGAACAGCTGCCCCTCAGCCGGTTCCTCGCTGGGGAACCCGCCCTCCAGCTTGTGCCGGCAGACATAGTTGGCCCGGCCTTTGACCAGGGCGATGCTGACCGGGCGCTCCAGCTCCGGATTGATGGTTTCCAGGAGCCGGGGCAGATCCCGGCCCACGATCTGCGTCTGCAGGGCCAAGGTGGCCGTGGACACGAGCGTGGGCTTGTTGCTCTCCATCGAGTGCGCAATCAACGGAATCAGGTACGCAAGGGACTTGCCAGTGCCAGTGCCCGCCTGGACCAGGAGGTGTTCGCCGGTCTCGATCGCCCGCGCCACCTGCCTGGCCATCTGGTGCTGGCCCGTGCGGTTTTGGCCTCCCATGCCGGCAACGGCTTTGTCCAGGAGTTCGAGGGCGGTCCGTTCCCCCACGGTTTCGCCGCGCTCCCCCGCCTCTGGATCAACCATTGCTGACGAACGACTCCAACTCGGCTGCCAGGTTCTCGTGGACCATGGCCACCACGCGGGTGCCTTCCTCCTCATGCTCAAGGCTGAGGATTTCGGCGTCGGTGTTGTGCAGCTTGTTGATGAGCTCGCCGCGGTTGTACGGAATCAGGACTTCAAGGCGCACGCCAGGGCGCGGAATAGCCTCGCTGATAGCCCCGAGCAGCTCGGCAATGCCCTGCCCGGTGCGGGTGGACACGACGACGTGGCGTGGCTCTTTTTGCTTGAGCCGCTCAATGACGAACGGATCAGCGGCGTCCGCCTTGTTCAGGACGATGATTTCCGGGATCTTCCGGGCATCTACTTCGCTGAACACCGTGCGGACGGCCGCGATCTGGCCTTCCGGATCGGGATGCGAAACGTCCACCACGTGGAGGATCAGATCGGCGTCGGCCACTTCTTCCAGCGTGGAGCGGAAAGCCTCCACGAGCTGGGTGGGCAGCGAACGCACGAAGCCGACGGTGTCCGAGAGCGTGTAGCCGATTCCGTCAGGGGTCTGGGCCTTGCGCACCGTCGGATCCAGGGTGGCGAACAACGCGTTCTCCACGAGGACACCGGCATCCGTCAGGCGGTTGAGCAGTGACGACTTTCCGGCGTTCGTGTAACCGGCGATGGCAACCGAAGGAACGGCATTACGACGGCGGTTGGCCCGCTTGGTCTCGCGCGACGGCTTCATCGCGGCGATTTCGCGCCGCAGCTTGGCCATGCGTGTGCGGATTCGGCGGCGGTCCAGTTCGATCTTGGTTTCACCAGGACCACGGGAACCCATGCCGGCACCGGCGCCACCCACCTGGCCACCGGCCTGGCGGGACATGGAATCGCCCCAACCACGCAGGCGCGGCAACAGGTATTCCAACTGTGCGAGCTCAACCTGGGCCTTGCCCTCGCGGCTCTTGGCATGCTGCGCGAAGATGTCGAGGATCAACGTGGTGCGGTCCACCACCTTGACCTTGACGATGTCTTCAAGGCCGCGCCGCTGGGATGGCGCCAGTTCGGCGTCGACCACCACGGTATCGGCTCCTGTGGACATCACGATGTCCTTGAGCTCCATGGCTTTGCCTGAGCCAAGGAAGGTGCCGGGGTCCGGTTTCATGCGGCGCTGGACGATGCCGTCCAAGACTTCCGAGCCGGCGGTTTCGGCCAAGGCGGCGAGCTCCCTCAGGGAATTCTCGGCGTCGGCCAGGGTGCCTTCGGTCCAGAGGCCTGCCAGCACGACGCGCTCAAGGCGCAGCTGCCGGTATTCGACCTCGGTAACATCTTCAAGTTCCGTGGACAGCCCCGCGGTACGGCGCAGGGCCCGGCGTTCGGCCAGGTCCTCTTGATCGCCGTCGTAGATGCTGTGTTCTTCGTCCAGGCGGGAAATTGCCTGGGCTTTGCCAAACACGCCTCGGGGTTCGTCGCGGTCCTGAACTATGGCAGGTGCGTCCTTGGAGAGAATCCGGTCGATGACAGCCTGGATTTCTTCAGGACTCATGTCCTGGGCGTCGGAATCGGGTCCGGTGTTCTTCTGCGTGGTCATGGTCTCCTTTTAGGGGGTTCGGCACTTCCAGAATAGTGCCGATTCGTCTCTTGTGGCGCGGAATTCGCGCAGGGCTGATGCCTGGCAAGCCTCTGCCGATGGCCTGGGATCTCCAACCGGACGGGCTGCGCGGATTGCGAGCACAGATCCCAGGGGCGGGAGGGGACGATCTGCTGAGTGTCCAGGCGTCAAGAACGGCGTCCGGAACGGACATGCCAAGGCGGAATGGCGCTGCACATACTGCAGGCCTGCGTCGCGGGCGGTGCCGGCTACACGGAGTCGGTTACTCGGAGATCAAGAACATGCGAACCACGCTATCAGACCTCGTCAAGCCCGGGCCGGGGCAGTCTGGAGCAGTGCGCGGTTTCCCTTGCCCGCTGCTGGCCACTAATCTGGCAAGCTATGGAGTCTGCTCACTATTTCAGCGCACAGCCCGCGGGGCCGTTCACCCGCAAGCCCCTCACGGTGGAACTGGCCGGCGCGACCCGCCGGCTCCAGACATCGGGCGGCATCTTCAGCCCCGACGGGATCGACAAGGGAACCGCGATCCTTCTCTCCGAGGTTCCACCGCCGGCGCCGCAGGGAAACCTGTTGGACATCGGCTGTGGCTGGGGTCCCATTGCGTTGACCATGGGGCTCATGGCGCCGCACGCTCAGGTCCACGCCGTCGACGTCAACGAACGCTGCGTCACCTTGACCAACGAGAACGCCGCGCTCCTGGAGCTCGGGAATGTCACCGCGAGCCTGCCCGACGAGGTCGATCCCGCCGTGACGTTCGACACTATCTGGTCAAACCCGCCCATCCGTATCGGCAAGGATGAACTCCACAGCCTGCTGCTCACCTGGCTGCCGCGGCTCGCTCCGGGTGGAAACGCCTGGCTCGTGGTGCAGAAGAACCTTGGCGCGGACTCGCTTCAGCGCTGGCTGGCCGATACCCTCGATGGTTCCTTCGCGGTGTCCCGGGAAAGCACGTCGAAATCCTTCCGCGTCCTGCGGGTCAGGAAAGCGTCCCGCTAGCGACAATCACGGCGGGGCCGCTGAGCTCCACGTGTTCGCGGCCGCTTTCTCCGGGGAAGAACCGCACGCCGACGACGCCGCCCGGCACGTTGACGCGCCACGTGTCGGGAGCACCTTCCCCGGCCCAGTGCCGGATGGCGACGGCGGCCGCGCAGGCGCCGGTGCCGCACGATTGGGTCTCACCGACGCCGCGTTCGTGCACTCGCATCGTGATGTTGCCTACGCCTTCGTGGACGAGGGGCTCAGCGGGAACCACGAATTCGACGTTGGTGCCGTTTGCCGGCTTGGGATCGACGACGGGCGCCTTGAAGAGCTGCGTGGATTTGAGTTCTGAAAGTTCGGCCAACGCCACCACAGTGTGGGGATTGCCCATGCTGACAGAAAGGGCAGGCCGGGCCACTTCGAGTCCGTCGGCGCTCACGAGGGAGTCCATGGCCTTGCTGGTGGCATCCTTGGGGAAAATGAACTCCCACGGACCCATGTCCACCGCATAGCCCTCAGCGGTCCGGACAATCTTCTTGATGCCGCCGCGCGTTCCGATGGTCAGGGATTCACCGGCGTTGAGGGTGACAAGACCCTGCTCGATCAGGAATTGGACGAAGACGCGGACTCCGTTGCCGCACATTTCGGACAACGAGCCGTCGCCGTTGCGGTAGTCCATGAACCACTCGGCAGCGGCATCCGCTTCGAGCAGCTGGAGGCCTTCGGGCAGGAATCGTGACGGGACTGCCCGGATGAGCCCGTCCCCGCCAATGCCCAGGTGGCGGTTGCAGAGCGCTGCGACCTGCTCCGGAGAGATCTGATGTGCGTCTTCGGGGTCCGCAATGAGGACGAAGTCGTTGCCCGTACCGTGCCCCTTGGAGAAGGCCAGCCCGTGAAGACCGGAGGCGGGTACGGAACCGCCGGCAGCGGCAGGCTGCGGGGCGGAAAATGCAAGGGTTTCATCCATGGCTCAAGGCTACCTGTACTGGGGGTTGCGCCTAAATCACCGACGCCGGACTCGCGCAGATTTCTGCGGCTTTGGCCACCAAATCCGTATCCTGCCAGTCCAGCCAGTGGATCCGGGGGTCCGCCCGGAACCACGTGTGTTGGCGCCGGGCGAATTGCCGGGTGGCCACGATGGTTTCTTCGGCCGCGGCAGCTGTGTCGGATTCGCCGTCGAGGACCTTCAGGAACTGCGCGTATCCGAGCGCCCGCGATGCCGTCTTGCCTTGCCGCAGTCCGACGGCGTCCAGCCGCGCGACCTCTTCAAGAAGTCCCGCGTCGACCATCTTCAGCACGCGCTCGGCCAAACGCTCGCGCAGTATCCCGCGGTCGACGTCGAGCCCTATCTGCACGGCCGGCTGGAAGTACTCGCGCTGCGGCATGAAGGAGCTGAACGGGCGGCCGGTGAGCTCGAAGACTTCCAGCGCGCGGATGACGCGGCGGGCGTCGCCGAGCCTGCCGGCGGACACGGGGTCGATGCGTTGGAGGCGTTCCTGGAGGCTTGGAAGACCGGAGGTTTCGTGCTCCTGCTCCAGCCGCTGCCGCACGCCGGGGTCCGTGCCGGGAA
Organism: Arthrobacter sp. FW306-1B-F12A; assembly: GCF_058781865.1. Taxonomy (NCBI): domain Bacteria; kingdom Bacillati; phylum Actinomycetota; class Actinomycetes; order Micrococcales; family Micrococcaceae; genus Arthrobacter; species Arthrobacter sp. FW306-1B-F12A. The sequence continues at coordinate 2,335 of NZ_JBYSXD010000030.1, read as the reverse complement.
ATTCCAGGACATCCAAGGCTGCGCGGACGTAGAGGCCGGAGCCGCCCACCAGGATGGCGCGCTTGCCTCGGCCATGGATATCACGGATGGCGGCGCGGCAGTCGGCCTGGAAAGCGGAGACGCTGGCTTCCTCGGTGACATCCATCGTGTCCAGGAGGTGGTGGGGCACTCCCCTGCGTTCGGCGACGGTGATCTTGGCCGTGCCGATGTCCATTCCACGGTAGAACTGCATGGCATCGGCGTTGATGACCTCGCCGTCGAGCGCGAGGGCGAGGTGGACGGCGAGATCGGACTTGCCGGAACCGGTGGGGCCGACGACGGCGATCACGGGCGGATTCGGATCAGCTGACCCGGCCGGTACTGCTGCCATGCCGGGCTAACCGCGTCGTACGGGGAGCGACGGCATACCGAGGGAGACGGCCCTTGAACCTGAAGACCCGATGCCGCCGGACCCTGCGCCCGAGGCACTCGGGGCTGGAGCGCCGCAGGAATCGGCCTGCGCGCGGTCCCACGCGTCGCCGGCACGGGAGCGCCTCAAGCTGTAGTCCGCCGTCGTCTCCGGATCGGAGACGAGGTGGAAGGCAGCGGCCTCGGTGATGGTCACGGTGACGAAATCGCCGGGCCGCGGAGTCTCTGCGCCTTCCGGCACGGAGAAGTGGACCAGGCGCTGGTCCTGGGAACGACCCGAAAGGCGATGCGTTTCCTCGGCCTTGCGGCCGGATTGGGCCGTGACAAGGAGCTCGACCCGGCGTCCGAGCTGTTTCGCGTTCTCCTCGGCTGCGATGCGGTCCTGGAGGGCCGTCAGTCGCTCGTAGCGTTCCTGGACAACGGCCTTGGGCAGCTGGTCCGGAAGGTCCGCGGCCGGGGTGCCCGGGCGCTTGGAGTACTGGAAGGTGAAGGCTGAGGCGAAGCGTGACTTCTCGACGACGTCGAGCGTGGCTTGGAAGTCCTCTTCCGTCTCGCCGGGGAAGCCCACGATGATATCGGTGGTGATCGCGGCGTGGGGAATCTTGTCGCGGACTTTGTCCAGGATCCCCAGGAACTTGGTCGAACGGTAGGAGCGGCGCATGTCCTTGAGGACCTTGTCCGAACCGGACTGGAGGGGCATGTGCAACTGCGGCATGACATTGGCGGTCTCGGCCATCGCGTCGATGACGTCGTCGGTGAAGGCAGCCGGGTGCGGGCTCGTGAAACGGACACGCTCGAGGCCTTCGATATCACCGCAGGCGCGGAGCAGTTTGGAGAAAGCCAAACGGTCCCCGAATTCCACGCCGTAGGAGTTCACGTTCTGCCCGAGCAGCGTCACCTCGACGGCGCCGTCGTCCACCAACGCCTGGATTTCAGCGAGGATCTCGCCGGGACGTCGGTCCTTCTCCTTGCCGCGGAGCGACGGCACGATGCAGAAGGTGCAGGTGTTGTTGCACCCGACGGAGATGGAAACCCAGCCCGAGTACACGGAGTCGCGCTTGGTCGGCAAGGTGGAGGGGAAGACGTCCAGCGACTCCAGGATTTCCAGCTGTGCCTCGTTGTTGTGGCGGGCCCTGTCCAGCAACGCCGGGAGCGCCCCTACATTGTGGGTCCCGAACACTGCGTCCACCCACGGCGCCTTGCGCACGATGGTTTCGCGGTCCTTTTGCGCAAGGCATCCGCCGACGGCAATCTGCATTCCAGGATGGGCGGCCTTGACCTGTTTGAGTTCCCCGAGGTTGCCATAAAGCTTGTTGTCGGCGTTCTCACGGACGGCACAGGTGTTGAAAACCACGACGTCGGCGACGCCGCCGTCGAACGGCACGTACCCTGCATCCTCGAGCAGCCCTGCCATGCGCTCGGAATCATGGACATTCATTTGGCAACCGAAGGTGCGGACCTGGTAGGTGCGCTTCGCCGCGTGCTCGGGTGCCGGATCGACGACAGGGCCCGGAGCGGGCTGCTGAACGGGGGCTGGTGCTGGTGCTGCAGAAGGGGAACTCACCAATCTAGGGTAGCCCCTCGGACTAGTACCAGTTGAAGCCCATCTCATGCTGCCAAGCGTTGCAGGGCGAACCGTAACGGTCGCGGATATAGCCGAGGCCCCAATCGATCTGGGTCCGGTAGTTGCTGAGCCAGTCGCTGCCTGCCGAATAGTACTTGTCCGGCGGCAGCGCCTGCGCTACACCGTAAGCGCCGCTGCTGGGATTGGTGGCGTCCGTCATCCAGCTTGATTCCTGGGTCCACAGCAAGGACAGGCACTGCATTTGGTCCTGGCCCCAACCATAGGCGCCGAGCCGGGAGGACGCGTATTGCCGTGCGCCGGCGGGGTCGTTGACGACGTTTCCCCCGCCACCGCCACCCCCGC
>NZ_JBYSXD010000002.1:167234-194249 GCF_058781865.1 Arthrobacter sp. FW306-1B-F12A | reverse complement strand
GACCCCGCCCGGGAACCCCCGAGCCGGTTCCGCTGCCCGAGCCGGGGCCTTCCCCTGTCCCCGAGCCGGGCCCGGACCTTCCCTTCCCGCCCTCGCGGCCCTTGGGAGAGCCGCCCCTGACGATCTTGTAGGCCGGACACGTAGGACAGGCCACCCGCTCGGAGCGTATGAAAGGCAACTGAGAGATGTCAAAAGATCCAGAATTGCGGCCGGCACCGATGCAAACGGAAGACATGGACTCCCTTCGGGCCCTGGCTACGCAATTGCGTGTGGACTCCATCAGGTGCAGCACCAACGCCGGTTCGGGTCATCCCACGTCGTCGCTGTCGGCCGCGGACCTCATGGCGGTCCTCCTCACGCGGCACCTTCGCTACGACTGGGAACAGCCGGCGTTGCCGAACAACGACCATCTCATTTTCTCCAAAGGACATGCTTCACCCCTGCTGTATTCCATGTATCGGGCTGTGGGCGTCGTCGAGGAAGATGAGCTGCTGAATACCTACCGTCAGTTCGGTGCCCGGCTTCAAGGACACCCGACGCCGGTGCTGCCTTGGGTGGATGTGGCGACCGGCTCGCTGGGACAAGGGCTGCCGGTCGCCGTCGGGGTGAGCCTCGCAGGACGGTACCTGGACAAGCTTCCCTTCCATACATGGGTGTTGTGCGGCGATAGCGAACTAGCTGAAGGGTCCATGTGGGAGGCAGTGGACAAGGCGGCGTACTACAAGCTCGGCAACCTCACCGCCGTCGTGGACGTCAACCGGCTTGGCCAGGACGGCCCCACAGAACTTCAGTGGAACATGGACGCCTACGCCCGGCGGGTCGAAGCGTTCGGAGCCCAGGCCCTCATCATCGACGGCCATGACATCTCCCAGATAGACGATGCACTGAGCAGGGCCACGAGCGATCCCGATAAGCCGACGGTCATTCTGGCCAAGACGATCAAGGGCAAAGGGGTACCTGAGATCGAAGACCAGAACGGCTGGCACGGCAAGGCGCTCCCGGCAGACATGGCCGAGAAAGCCATAGCGGCCCTTGGAGGGCCAAGCAGCGTCCGCGTGACCACCTGTCCTCCGGAACCCGGCACTCCAGCAATCACGCCGGGCACTCACGTTTCCGTCACGCTCCCGGATTGGAAGGTCGGCGACAAAGTGGCGACCAGGGCCGCCTTTGGGGCCGCCGTGTCCGCGCTGGCGGCCCGCCCCGAAGTGGTGGTCCTCGACGGCGAAGTGGGGAATTCGACCCATGCACGGGACTTCGAGGAAGTGGCCCCTGAGCGGTATTTTGAAGTTTTCATTGCCGAGCAGCAACTCGTGGCCGCCGCCATCGGCCTCTCAGTCCGCGGATACGTGGCCTTCGCCTCAAGTTTCGCGGCTTTCCTGGTTTCGCGGCCATTCGACTTTATCCGCATGGCCGGAGTCTCGGAGGTGGACATCCGACTCGTCGGCACGCATGCCGGCGTTGAAATCGGGCAAGACGGTCCCTCGCAGATGGCCCTGGAGGACATTGCCGCCATGCGGGCGGTGCACACTTCCACGGTGCTCTATCCGGCTGACGCTCCGTCCACAGCGCAGCTCGTGAGCGCCATGGCGGACACACCCGGAATCTCCTACCTGCGCGCCACCCGGGGCGCCTATCCCGTGATTTACGGTCCGGACGAACAGTTCCCCCTTGGCGGAAGCAAGGTCCACGGTGCCGGCCCCGATGACCAGGTGGCGCTCATCGGCGCCGGCGTCACACTCCACGAATGCCTCGCTGCCGCCGAGCAGCTGGCCGAGTCGGGGATCAGAGCGCGCGTCATCGACCTCTACTCCGTCAAGCCGATCGACGTCGACACCTTGCGCCGGACGTGCCTCGAAACCGATGGCCGGATTGTTGTCGCCGAAGACCACTACGCCCAAGGCGGCCTCGGCTCGGCTGTCCTCGAAGCGCTTGCGAGCGCCAACACGCCCAAACTCCATATCGCGCTTCTCGCCGTGAGGGAACTTCCTGGTTCCGGTGAGCCCAAGGACTTGCTCAACGCAGCGGGCATTTCGGCACGCCACATTGCCGCCGCCGCCCGCGACCTCGTCATGGACTGAAAAGCAACGGCCCGACGGCGGAACGTCGCCGCCGTCGGGTCCGCGTCACAAACCACCGTTTCCAAGCCATATTCGTCGTTCTGAGCATTTAGCGGTGAACAACCCGGGCGCCCTCATTACTATCTAGTGGATGGGGGCGAATTCCGGACCTAACTGGGAGTTGCCGGGATGAAATATCAGGAGCTGGCAGTGTCGGAACCTTTGGAGTCTGAAGACCCGCTCGTCGAGCCGGAACCGGTTCTGGTTCCCGGCGACGACCGCGACACCCTGGCCGCCCTGCGTGAGCAGGCGCAGGAAATCATCGACGAAGTCCTCGGCGGAACCGAACCGAGTGGCGAACACCTCCGTGCAAAACTGAGGTCCAGCATTGCGCGCCACCCCGGATTTCCGGAACTGGCGCTGCTCGAGCACCTGATGAACCGGGCAAGTGGCAGCTGACCCGCCCCGGGGTTGCACACGTTTTACACAGGATTTACTCACGCGGTCTTGTTAGCCTCAACGCAGTCAGAACAGACTGAATATCACGTGAAAGACGATTCACGGTGGTTGTTCAACCAGAGCAGCGGACGGGAATGCAGCGATGCTCCGACCCGCTCGTAGTGAAGTCGCTACCGAGCAGGGTCCGCAGACCGGGAGGTAGCAGTGGCTGGCATATTCGAAGTGTTTCTTGACGGGGAGTCCTTCTTCAGGTTCCGCCTCAAATCACCTGACGGGGCGGTCATCGCTGTTTCGACGCCGTTCGAGGACAAGCCCGCAGTTGTTGCCGGCATCGCCGCTGCGCGGGAGTGTGCCGGCATGGGGCTGGTCACCGACCTTTGCCCCGTGGCAAGCGTGCGTGAACCGGCCGTGACTGTGCGTCCGAGCGCGGTCCCCCACCGTGCGGCTCCGCCGGCATGCGACGAACCGCGCACGGCGTCCGACGGATTCCGCACCCGCGCCAAGGAACTCCGGCACGCGGCAAGCGCGCCAAGATGGACCGGCGCGGCGTAAGAGCTCGACAAGGTCAAGACCGACGGCGCACTGGGGGACTCACCTGGGTCTCAGCAGGCAAGATGCGCCGCCGGCCGTTTTGGTCCAGCCCTCATTCTTCCACTCATTGCCTGCCGGGGCCACCTTCCCGGGCTGTCTGTCAGTCGTGCTTGCGCGCTCGGCTCGGCTGCACACGCGGCGGTTCGCCCGGCATCTTCGGGTAGTCAGGCGGGAACGGCATTTCCCCAAGCCCTGCACCGAGATCGCGTTCCCACCATTGAAGCAGGACGTCGATTTTGCCGGCTTTGGAGTTCATGTCACCCCAAGGGTCCCCCACCGATTTCAACCTGCCAGGCACCGTGAGGATGGTGAAGCCTTTCGGGTCCGCCGATTCAAGTTCGTCCCACGTGATTGGACAAGAGACCGGAGCGTGGGCGAGCGCCCTCGGACTGTACGCGCCTGCTATGGTCCGGTCACGATTGGCTTGGTTGAAATCGACGAACACCCTTTCACCACGTTCTTCCTTCCACCAGGCCGTGGTCACCTTGTCCGGCATTCGGCGCTCGAGCTCCCGGGCGGCTGCAATCACGGCATGCCGTACGTCCAAGAACTCATGCGAAGGCTCGATCGGGGCATAGACGTGGAGCCCACGGTTTCCGGAGGTCTTGATGAAAGTGGTCAATCCGGCCTCCGCGAGTACGTCTTTCAGCGCAAGGGCTGCGGGAATCGCGTCGTCGAAATCCGTTCCAGGTTGCGGGTCCAGGTCGATCCGCAGCTGGTCAGGGTTGTCCGTGTTTTCGACCCGCGAGGGCCAAGGGTGAAAGACCACTGTGTTCATTTGGACGGCCCACACTGCAGCTGCCGGCTCATCGAGCACCAATTGGGGATGCGAGCGCGCACTCGGATAAACAACCTTCACGGACCGGATAAACTCCGGTGTTCCTTTCGGCGGATTCTTGGAGAAGAACTGATCGCCGTCGATGTTGTCCGAAAAGCGCTGCAGCGAGACCGGCCGGCCGCCGTTTGCGGAGATGAATGCTTCCCCGACCTCAACGATATAGCGCGCCAGATCCAGCTTGGTCAGGCCGATCTCGGGCCAAAGGACCCGGCTAGGACTGGAGATCCGTATGTCGCGAGGACCGTTCGGCCCGTCAACGGTGAGGGTGGTTGCTTCGGTAGCCATGGGGACAAGCTACCCCGGCCCCACCCCCGGTGTCAGCAGCCTGAATGGATTCCGCATTCGTCTCACGGCGATGGTTTCAGCACCATCGCCGAGCCGCCGCCTCGTCTGACCGGCTCGGCGGCAGCGATCATGAGCCCGCCGGGCCTGAACTCGATCGCGGTTGCGGCACCGATCTCCGCCGCCGAGGTGAATGCGTCGCCGGATGGCGTGAACTGGTGGCCATATGGTGTGAGTTGGCTACCGTACGCCGTGATGAACTCCGGTTCGGCCGTGACCTTTGCCGTGTTCCGTTGGGAGGCACGCGGTGCGGCGATCGCGTCGGAAATGCTCATGCCCAGGTCCACCCTGTTCAAGATGGTTTGGAGCACGGTTGTGATGATCGTCGATCCGCCGGGCGAGCCGAGAGCGAGGAACGGCTTGCCATCCTTGAGGATGATGGTCGGGGACATCGACGAGCGTGGGCGCTTGCCGGGATCGATTCGGTTGGGGTCGCTCGCGCTGTAGACGGCCGAGAAATCGGTCATCTCGTTGTTGAGCAGGAACCCGCGTCCCGGTACCACGATGCCTGATCCGCCGGTCTGCTCGATGGTGAGCGTGTATTCGACCACGTTCCCCCACTTGTCCGCGACCGTCATGTTGGTAGTCGAGATGTTCTCTGTGTCCTTCTCATCGGCGAGCGCGGCACCGGAAGCCGGGCACACGCCGTCGTACCCGGTCACATCCCCCGGTGCGACGGGCTTCGTAGCCGCGTGCAGCGGGTCGATCTGGCAGGCGCGTTCCTTGCCGAAGATCGGGTCGGTGAGCGCTTCCGTAGGAACATCGGCGAAGGCAGGGTCCCCAACGTACTTTCCACGGTCCGCGAACGCGAGCGCGCTCGCCTCGAGGTAGTGATGCAGGGCGGCGGGTTTGGACATCTCCGAAAGGTTGACCGTGTCCAGGATGTTGAGCGCCTCGCCTACCGTCGTGCCCCCGCTGCTCGACGGCGCCATGCCGTAGACATCGAGGCCGCGGTAGTCGACGTGGGTGGGCGCTTGGTCCAGGGGCTTGTAGGCGGCGAGGTCGGCTGTGGTCATGTGCCCCAACGGGATGGGCAGCGTGGTGGTAGCAGTCTTCGGCGGGGCCTGGACCGTTGCCGCGATCTCGGCTGCCAGCGGGCCGCCGTAGAAGGCGCTGATGCCCTGCTTCGCGAGGAGCCGGTAGGTCGCGGCGAGGTCGTGGTTCTGGAAGACGCTGCCGACGGCGGGTGCGTCGCCTCCTGGGAGGAACAGCTTGCTTGTGGAGCTGAACGCCCCGAAACGGAGCTTGTTGTCGAGTGTCTGTTGGCGGAAAGTTGGGTCAACGACGAAGCCCCGGGTCGCAACCTTGATGGCCGGCTGGAGGGCATCTCCAAGGCTTAAAGTACCCCAACGCTCCAGAGCGCGGTCCCAGGTTGCCGCTGTTCCGGGGACACCGACTGAAACGCCACTGGTAACGAGCTCGGGCGTGAAGTTGTACGGCTTCCCCGTGGCGGGATCGATGAACGCGTCATGCGGCATCGCCTCCGGCGCGGTCTCGCGCCCGTCGATGGTGCCGATCTTGCCGGTCTTCGCGTTGTAGAACACGAAGTAGCCGCCACCACCGATCCCGGCACTGTACGGTTCGGTCACGCCTAGCGTCGCGGCGGCGGCGACGGCGGCGTCCGCCGCGTTGCCGCCTTTGCGGAGGACCTCGATGGCGGCAGCGGATGCTTCAGGGTCTACGGTGCTGACCGCGCCGCCGTATCCGGTGGCGGTGGCGGTCTTTTCAGTCTGGCGTGGTTCGGCAAAGGCGGGGTTGGCGAGGGCCCCGCTCGTCACGCTCAGCGCGAGTACTGCCGTCATGGTGGCCAGTCGAAGTTTGCGATGTGACATGGTCGCTCCTCAATTGGTGGTGCGAGGTGGGTGGGGCCACCCTACTCCGGAGCTACGCGACGCTCAACGGATCCAGGCAAGCCGGCAGTCGCAACAACTTTGTGCAAGTCATTGACAAACTTGTACAAGTCTTTCCATACTTGCAGGACAAGGTTTCAACGAAGCAACTGGAGGACAGATGTCGGCAAAACTCACGGATGTCGCAAAGCTGGCGGGGGTCTCCCTGGCAACTGCGTCGCGGGCGTTCGGGGATCCGGGCCGGCTGGCAGCCGAAACGCGGCAGAAGGTCATGGCCGCTGCCGAGCAGTTGGGTTACGACGTGCCCGGAGTGACGGGCAGCCGGACGTTCGGCGTCATCGTCCCCGACATTTCAAATGCGGTGTTCGCCGCCCTTATCAAAGCCATCCAGGACCAGGCATGGCATGGCCGCCACCGGATGGTCCTCGCCGACACCTCCGAATCGTCCTCGAGGGAACGCGCACATCTTGAGTCCTTTGCCACGGGCGTGGATGGCATCATCCTTTGCTCACCCCGCCTGCCTTCCGAGCAGATCCACGATCTCGCGGGCAGCGCACCGCTGGTCGTGATCAATGGCGAGGCGGAGCACGCCGCACGGGTGCTCATGGAGGCCGGCGAGGGAATCCGCCAAGCCGTCGAGCATCTCTACGCCCTCGGTCACCGCAAGCTCGCTTACATTCCCGGACCCGCGTCATCGTGGGCCAACGGCCAGCGACGTGCAGCCATCACCCGCTTCTGCGCCGATTGGGGCATCGAGCTTGTCACCGTGGGGAACCAGAATGCGACGGTCGACGGCGGATTGGCCGCGGCGGCGTCGGTGGTCGCCAGCGGTGCCACCGCTGTTATTGCCTACAACGACCTGGTCGCCATCGGCATGCTCGCCGGCGCCCGTACCCTTGGCTACCACTGCCCGGAGGACATCAGCGTTGTCGGCATCGACGACCTCGACATTGCCGCCGCGGCAGAGCCGGGGCTCACCTCCATCCGCGTACCCATTGACCGAAGCGGCGCCCTCAGCCTTGAGCTCCTCCTGGAGCAGATGGCCGGAAAGCCGACAGCAACTGAAGCCGTGCACCTCAGTTCACAACTCATCGTGCGTGGCTCCACTTTTGCCGCGCGCACCGCAGAGCAAGCCCTCCAGGGAAAGTAACCATGAGAATCGTCATCGCAGACCCCAACCTGATGCCCCACCGCTCCACTTTCGAAACCGCGCTCCCCGAGGGCGCCCTTGCCTCCTGGCACGACAGCTGGAGCGAGCATGCGGTGCTCACCGACCTCAAAGATGCCGACGTCTACGTCGGGCCACGTTTCACCGAAGCCATGGGCTCGGCCGCGGGCAACTTGCGCCTGGTCCACGTGGGCGGTGCCGGATACGACGGTATCGACGCGTCCGCACTGCCCGCAGGGGCGGTGTGCGCGAACACCTTCCACCACGAAAGCTCCATTGCCGAACACATCGCCGCGGTTTTGGTGGCCCTCCGTCGCAACCTGATCGGTCAAGACGCGGCGCTTCGGAGCGGTGTCTGGTCTTCGTCCGTTTACTCCTCCGAAATCCGCCAGCCGGAAACACTGCGCGGCGCTGTGGTGACATTCCTCGGGTTCGGGCACATCGGCGGAGCGGCATGGTCGCTCCTCAAGGCCTTCGGCGCCGAAGGCATCGCCATCACCCGCAGCGGAAGCGTCGACGCACACGCCAACGCCTTGCGGTGGGCAGGCACCATTGAACGCCTCGGCGAGGCACTGAGCGAATCCGACATCCTCGTGGTCAGCATTCCGCTCACGGAGCAAACCACCGGCATCGTAGGCGCGGCCGAACTCGACGACCTCGGCCCGGACGGCTTGCTCGTCAACATTGCCCGCGGACCGGTCGTGGCCGAAGCCGCCCTCTACGAAGCCCTGAAAGACCGGCGGATCGCGGGCGCTGCGATCGATGTCTGGTACCAATACCCGGGCACTGACGGCCGCGGCGACCCTTCCACCCTGCCGTTCGGCCGGCTGGACAACATCATCATGACCCCGCACTCCTCCGGCGTCACTGCAGAGACCTTCCGCAGCCGTGCACTCGAGATTGCCGAAAACATCACCCGCCTTTCCACGAACCAGCCGCTGAAGAATGTAGTGATTTCCCGATGACCCGAAAAATCGTCGACGTCGACGTCCTGGTAACCAGCCCCAGCCGCAACTTCGTCACCCTCAAGATCACCACCGACGACGGCATCGTCGGTTGGGGTGACGCCACCCTGAACGGCCGCGAACTGTCCGTCGCGAGCTACCTGCGCGATCACCTTGCCCCAGCCCTGCTGGGCAGGGACGCGGACCGCATCGAAGATACCTGGCAATACTTTTACAAAGGTGCATACTGGCGCCGCGGGCCGGTGACCATGGCCGCGATCGGCGCCATCGACCTCGCCCTCTGGGACATCAAAGGCAAGGCCCTCGGTGTTCCGGTCTACCAACTCCTGGGCGGCGCAGCCCGCGACAAGATCCTCACCTACACTCATGCCACGGGCTGGGACCTTCCGGAGTTGCTGGACTCGATAGACCAACGCCGCGAGCAGGGCTTCCGCGCCGTCCGCGCCCAGTCCGGCGTCCCCGGCCTCGACAAGGTGTACGGGGTCGCCAAGGGAGCCGCGAGTTATGAACCGGCCGGACGCGGTGCCGGTCCAGTCGAAGAAGACTGGGACACTTCTGCCTACCTGCGCCACGCCCCGAAGATCCTCTCCGCAGTCCGTGAGCACGTCGGCCCCGAGCTCAAGCTCCTCCACGACGTCCACCACCGGCTCAACCCCACCGAAGCCGCCCGCTTGGCCCGCTCGTTGGAAGAGGTGGACCTGTTCTGGCTCGAGGACGCCACCCCCGCCGAGAACCAACGGTTGCTCCGTACGCTGCGTCAGCAGACCACCATTCCCTTGGCCATCGGCGAAGTCTTCAACACCGTCTGGGACGCCGAGTTGCTCATCACCGAACGGCTCATCGACTACATCCGCACCGCCGTCGTACATGCCGGAGGCATCTCCCACGTACGCAAGATCCTGGCTCTCGCCGAGGTCTACCAGATCAAGGGCGCACCCCACGGCCCGTCCGACGTCTCCCCCGTCAACCTGTCGGCTTCGCTGCACCTCGGCCTTGCCACCAGCAACTTCGCCATCCAGGAGTACATGGGGTACGACCCCTTGGTCTCGGAGGTGTTCCAATCGAGCTTCCGCTTCGAGGACGGCTACCTGCACCCGGGTGACGAGCCAGGCCTGGGCGTCCAGGTGGATGAACATGCCGCTGCACGCTTCCCCTACACGCAGGCTTTCCTGCCCATCGCGCGGGAGCTCGACGGCTCCATGAAGGACTGGTGACCCATGGCCACGCCAATCCTGCCGCCGCTGAACGCGGGAACACCAGGAATCCTGCGGCGAACTGCCGCCCCGGCTCCCGGCATCGTGCACCTCGGTTTCGGAAACTTCCACCGCGCACACCAGGCCGTGTACACGGAAGCCGCCATAGGCTCCCGCGGCGGTGACTGGGGAATCATCGGAGTTTCCAGCCGTTCCTCGGCCATTACCGACGCCATGCACGCCCAGGACATGCTCTACACCGTGGTGGAAATCTCACCCGAGGGATCGAAGTTCTCGACCCCTCGCGTGCACACAGATGCCTTCGTCGCGGCACAGGAACCGCAGCGCGTGGTGGCCGTCATCGGTGCCGAGACCACGCGCATCGTGTCCCTGACGGTCACGGAAAACGGCTACACCTACAGCCCGGCAACAGGCTCGCTGAACGTTTCCGACCCTGACGTGCAGCACGATCTCGCCAACGGCGCTGCCCCCCGCACCCCGATCGGGCAGATCGTCCGCGGACTTCAGCAGCGGGCACGAACCCACGGTAAACCAGTGACGGTCCTCAGTTGCGACAACCTGGCGGACAACGGGCACCACACCCAACGGCTCGTCCGCGAATTTGCCTCATTGCTCCCGGCCGGCGAGGCCGCCGAGGCGCTGCAATGGATCGATGCGAACGTCACCTTTCCGTCATCCATGGTGGACCGGATCGTGCCCGCCACGACGGACCGCTACCGTAGCCTCGTCGCCGAACAACTCGGCTATGCGGACCAGATCCCCGTGCCGGCAGAGCCATTCACCATGTGGATCCTGGAGGACGACTTCATAGCCGGCCGCCCTGCTTGGGAGGCCGGAGGTGCGATCTTCACGGACGACGTCGCAGGCTACGAGCAGCTCAAGGTCAGGCTCTTGAACGGCACCCATTCCCTGATCGCGTACCTCGGAGCGCTGTCCGGAGCGGCCACCATTCCCGATGCTGCTGGCATCGACTACATCGAAGCCGCCGCCCGCCGGGTCCTCCGCGACGAGTACCTGCCAAGCGTCACTGTGCCAGGGGCCGTCGACGTCGACGCCTACGAGGAGCAACTCTTCCTGCGTTGGCGCAATTCGGCATTGGGGCACCGGACCAGCCAGGTAGGCAGCGACGGATCCGTCAAACTCCGCCAGCGGATCCCGATTCCCGCCTTGGAAATGCTCGACGCCGGCGCTATGCCCCACTACCTCGCCCTCACCGTCGCCGCGTATCTCTCATGCATCGCACCTCTTCGAGGATTCGACCCCGGCAACCACGCCAACGCGATGCAGGACCCCGCCCGCGGGACACTCCAGGACCTCGCAGAGCGATCCAGCTCCGGGCGGGACCTCGCGGCGAAGGTACTCGGCGAACACCATCTCCTAGGTGACGAACTCGCGACCCGCGAAAGCTTCGTCCGGCGAACAGGCGAGCTGATCGACATCATCCACCGGCAAGGTCCCCTCGCCGCCGCAAACGCTGCCGCCGAGTCAACGTCACTACTTCCCGCACAGACCCGGAGCATCCGATGACCACCCAAACAGTCCGCCGCGCCGACGGAACCTCCCTGCCGCTGACCACGGAAGCCGCAGTGCTCCACGGCGCAGGCGAACTCCGGATCGAAGAGAAACCCCTCAAAGCCATGGGGCCGAAAGATGTCATCGTTGAAATGCGTTCGGGCGGTATCTGCGGCTCGGACATGCACTACTTCGCCGACGGCCGCAACGGCACCAATGTCCTCCGGCAGCCCACTGTCCTCGGCCATGAGGGAGCCGGCGTCGTCATTGCGGCCGGTGAAGCTGCAAGCATTGCCGCGGGCACCGCCGTCGTGATTGAACCGGCGCTCCCGTGCCGGAATTGCCCAACCTGCCTCTCCGGACGCTACAACCTCTGCCCGGCGGGGACCTGCTTCGGCTCCCCGCCCACGGATGGTCTCTTCGCCCGCCACGTGGCGGTGCCCGACGCCGCCCTCCACGAACTCCCGGCCAACATCCCGGCCGAGATCGGGGCAGCGATCGAGCCCCTCGCCGTCGCCGTTTGGGCGGTTGAACGCGCCCAGGTGCGGGCCGGGCACCGGGTGCTCATCACAGGCGCCGGGCCGATCGGCCTGCTCGTGGCGCAAGTGGCGGCCTGCCGCGGCGCGTCGGAGATCGTCGTGACCGACGTCAACGACGACCGTCTGGCTGTTGCTGCCCGGTTCGGCGCCACCCGGACCATCAACACGTCGGTGACGGCCTTGGACCTGAAAGACATGGATCGCCTGATCGAATGCTCCGGCAACACCCGCGCGCTGGCTGACGGAATCCTGACACTTGCCCCTGCCGCCCGGGCAACCGTCGTCGGCCAGGCCCGCCCCACCGTCGACGGGATCCCGCTCGGCTTCCTCCAACGCTTCGAAATCGACTTGGTGACCGCGTTCCGGTACGCCAACGCGTTCCCGACGGCGATTCAGCTCGCTTCATCGGGGGCTGTGGACCTCCGGTCCATCATCACCTCCACGTTTGACCTCGCGAACGCCGCGGCCGCACTCACGGCGCCCGTGAGCGACCCCACCAACCTCAAAGTCCTCATCACCTACTGACTCGGCCCACGTACGGGCCAGCGGACATCCATTCAAAGGAGTATGGAAATGACCACAGCAGCGAACCTCCCGCCCACGCCGGTGGACCAAAGCAAGGTCCGGAAAGCCGCCGTCGCCGGGCTCATCGGCACCACGCTTGAACTGTACGATTTCGTCATCTACGGCACCGCGTCGGCACTCGTGTTCAGCAAGCTCTTCTTCCCGAACATTTCCCCCGCGGCGGCGCTGCTGGCCAGTTTCAGCACCTTCGCCGTTGGATTCCTGTTCCGGCCCCTCGGCGGGATCTTCTTCTCTCACTTCGGCGATCGGCTTGGCCGCAAGTGGGTACTGGTGGTCACCCTGCTGCTCATGGGTGGGGCTACCCTGGCCATCGGGCTCCTGCCGACCTTCGGCCAGGTAGGGCTCCTTGCCCCGATCCTGCTGTGTGTCTGCCGCGCTGCCCAGGGCTTTGGCGCCGGAGCGGAGCAGTCAGGCGGAGCAACGCTCCTCACCGAATCCGCCGCCCCTGGAACCCGAGGCAAGCTGGCGTCCCTCATCATGGTTGGCGCGGCCGCAGGAACGGCGCTCGGCGCACTCGTGTGGATCGCGGCCCAGTCGCTGGCGCCCAACGACATGCTCACGTGGGGTTGGAGGCTCGTCTTCCTCTCCAGCATCTTCGTGACCATCGCAGCGCTGGTCATCCGGCGCAAGCTGGACGAATCACCGGTCTTCGAAGAGATCAAGCAGGCCCGCACGGAACCCCCGGCACCCCTGCGGGAAGTTGCCAAATACGGCAAGGCCAACGTCCTGCGCGTCATCCTGATGAACCTCGGCGTCAGCACCCAGTCATACACGATCCAGGTGTTCATGGCCTCGTACCTCATCACCGTGGTCGGAACGGACCCGAAGTTCATTCCCCCTGTGCTGCTCATCGGTTCGCTCTGCGGCGGGGTCGCGGCGGTCTCCTTCGGAATCCTGTCCGACAAGATCGGGCGCCGGCGCGTCGTATCACTTATCACCGGCGCACTCATCCTGTTCCCGGCCCCAGCGTTCCTGCTGCTGACCACCGGCTCGCCGGTAGCCATCGTGTTGGTGATCGTGGTCGGCTTCGTCCTGGCATGCCAAGGCGTGGTGGGCGTGCACATGAGCTACTTCCCGGAGATCTTCGGTAGCCGCTACCGCTACGCAGGCGTCACCTTGGGCCGCGAGTTCTCTTCCATCATCGGCGGAGGCATCGCTCCCATGATCTGCGCGGCACTGCTGGGGATGTTCAGCAACTCCTGGATTCCCGTGGCGATCTATATGTCGGCGACCATGCTGATCAGCTTCATCGCCACCCGCATGTCACCGGAAACCCTGAACCGCGACCTCACGGACCCCGAGGACGCGGCACACGGCAAAAGCGGGATTATCGCGGTGACCTCCGAAGCGCAGCCCGTCCAATAGCACCCGAAGGGCAACCGACGGCGGCAAGTGCCGCCGTCGGGAAGGCCCGCCAGCCAACCAAGATACGAAGGGCATCCATGTTCCATCTCGAAACCCCGGACACCGTCTCCAGTCCGGCGCCATCCGCCATCCTCCTCGACACCAGGGTCGTGGCAGTGTTGCGGGCCAAGCATGCCAAGGACTACAGCCCCGTCATCGAAGCCCTTCGGGTCGGCGGTGTGCTCAGTATCGAGTTGACCTTGAGCACGCCCGGAGTGTTTGAGGAGCTTCCCCTGTTGCTCGATCGCTTCGGCGATGCCGTGGAAATCGGCGTCGGCACGGTGACCACTCCTGCGGAGGCCGAAACGGCACTCGACCTGGGCGCCGCGTACATCGTTACGCCCATCACCGAACCGGACGTCATCACTGCCTGCACTCGACGCGGCGTGCCCGTCTTTCCCGGTGGGCTCACTCCCACCGAGCTCCACACCGGCTGGAAGCTAGGCGCCACCGCCGTCAAACTCTTCCCCGCATCCACAGTCGGGCCCGGCTACATATCGCAACTCCGCGGCCCCTTCCCTGACATCCAAGTGGTCCCGTCAGGCGGCCTCACTATCGAAGACGTACCTGCATGGATCCGCGCAGGCGCATTGGCGGTGAGCCTCGGAGGGCCGCTCCTCGGCGATGCCTTCAAGGGCGGGAGTCTGCCTGAGTTGACCACGCGGGCGCGACGGGTCCGGAACCTCGTTGATGGGGCGCGTGAATCCCGATGAGTCAAGGAACATATGTCGTCACCCTTGGCGAAACCATGGCGCTCATGGCTTCGGACAAGGCCGGCCCGCTGGCCCATGCGTCCACCATGAGCCTCGGCATCGGAGGGTCTGAGTCCAATGTCGCCATCGGCCTGCAACGCCTGGGTGTCCAAGCTGTCTGGTGCAGCCGCATCGGCGCGGATTCCCTCGGCCAGCTTGTAGAGCGGGAGATCCGCGCAGAGGGCGTCGTCGTCCACGTGACGGTGGACGACGACGCGCCGACCGGCCTGATGGTCAAGGAACGCCGGACCCCCACAGCCCAGAAAGTTGCGTACTATCGCTCCGGCAGTGCGGGTTCCCGGATTGCGCCCGACGACGTCGACGAACGGCTGATTGCGGGGGCGGCGTTGCTCCATGTCAGCGGGATCACCCCGGCACTCTCTCCGCAGGCCGCTTCCACCCTTCACTACGCTGTCGCCGCAGCCAAAGCAGCCGGTGTTCCGGTATCTTTCGACCTGAATTACCGCAGCAAGCTCTGGGACGCCGAGGCCGCCGGAAGCGCCTACCGCGAGATCATCCCGCACGTGGACATCGTCTTCGCGGGCCTTGAGGAGGCCGAACTCGCAGTCGGGACAGTCCGCGACGCCGAAGAGGCCGCCAGGCGCATCGCCGCCATGGGTCCGGGCCAAGTGATTATCAAGTTGGGCGCAGATGGCGCGTTGGCATTCATCGACGGCCAACTCTTCCGACAGGAAGCCATGGAAATCGACGTCCTCGATACCGTGGGCGCCGGCGACGCGTTCGTGGCCGGATACCTCGCCGAATTCGTCGAAGGCTTGGGGGCTGGGGAGCGTCTTCAGACAGCCGTCAGAACCGGTGCATTTGTGTGTCTCGTGCCCGGCGACTGGGAGGGGCTCCCCCGGCGCGATGAACTGAGACTCCTCGGCAACCCTGAACCGGTCAGTCGATGAGCACCTTCTTTGTAGGGCCTACGCGGTAGGGGCCTACGCGGCCGCACCAAGCTTGAAGCGATGGGAAGCTCGATCTGGCCCGCCGCGCCGAACCGTAACCTTCCCTCCATTCAGGACGATTACCCCACAGGGGACGAATGTCCATGTCCCCGGCAAAGGGGGCCTAGACTGTACGGGCTCCGTCGGTTCGAAGAATGCGAGGTAAACCCGTGCCGGATGGCCCTATCACTGGAGACAGCGATGCTCTTATTGCGGGTCGGTACAGGCTGGGAACCCTGATCGGCCGCGGCGCGACTGCGTCGGTGTACCGGGCACAGGACGAGAGGCTAGGCCGCGACGTGGCGCTAAAGCTCTTTGCTCCCCAGCTCGGAGGGCCGGACGAGCTTGCCCGGCATGAAAACGAGATGCGGCTCCTGGCGACATTCAACCATCCGTCACTCGTGACTCTCTTCGATGCCGGTACCGACCATCGGGACCCGGAGCATGCCCGGACATTCCTCACTATGGAACTGATTCATGGTCCGGATCTGTATTCCAGATTGCGGGACCGGCCGCTGACGACCCAAGACATAGCCCACATAGGAGCGGATCTGGCGTCGGCCCTGGAATACGTCCATGGGCGCGGGATCATCCACCGCGATATCAAACCTGCGAATGTCCTCCTGCCTGAAACCCCGGTAGGGTCACCCATCCGGCCCAAGCTCACCGACTTCGGAATCGCCCGCATCATCGAGGGAACGCGCCTGACGGCAACGGGCACCATGGTGGGAACCGCCGCGTACTTGAGTCCGGAACAGGCCACCGGCTCTGCCCTCGGACCGGCCAGCGATATCTACTCCCTCGGCCTTCTCCTCCTCGAATGCCTGACCGGAAAGCTCGAGTACCCGGGAACCAGCGTGGAGTCGGCCGTTGCGCGGCTCCACCGGCCGCCCCGTGTGCCCGAGGCCCTCGGGACGCGGTGGGTTGACCTCCTCACCGCCATGACATCGGCTGAGCCCTCCGCCCGGCCCGGCGCACTGGAGGTTGAGCAAGCACTGCGGGATGCCTTCAGTTCCGGCGTTCCCGCGCCAACGCCGGTTGCCCCGAATGGAGCCACGCAGAGCCTTCCCCGCATGCCCGATCGCCCGCCCCGCACCGCGAAGGCCACCGTCCAGATGGGGGTGCAGCCCGCGGCAATGGCCGGGCGGGGGAAGCCCGTAATCCGAGCGCGCCGAAAGGCGTGGGCCGTCGGTGCGGCACTTCTTACCACCGCACTGGTGATTGTTGGTGTGAGTGCCTTCCAGCCGCCTGCGCCCGCCGCACCGGACCCGTCCGTCTCGGCAACGCCAACGCCCAGCACCCCCACGCCGACGCCTTCACCGAGCGTTGAGATATCGACGCCGGTTGCTCCGGCTCCTGTAGCACCGGTGCCGCCGGGGCGCCACAAGGGCAACGGCAAGGGAAACGGCGGTTAGGAACCGGCGCTTGGTCTGAGGACGCGGCAACAATGCACATGGAAAAGGGGAGGGCCGGCACGCCGACCCTCCCCTTCGTTCCTGCTGTTGCTAGATTCCGCCGTCGCGGGTGTCCCGGGTCACGATGCGGTCCCCCGTGACGGGGTCTACTGTGGCGCGGCTTTCGCTGATTCGACGGGTCCGGCGCGGGCCGAACACGAAGAGGGAAACGATCAAGCCGATGACGCCGACGACCATAAGGATGTAGCCGACCATATGGAGGTCGATGAATGACACGACATCTCCGGGGATCGCGAAGGCCAGAATGGCGCCTATCGCAATAAGGAAGATGGATGATCCGATACCCACTGGTGTACCTCCTGCTGAACCGCGGACCCGGCGGTGGCGGGTATTACTAAGCTTACTTTGCATCGCCAAAACTACACGTCGACGCCCCATCCGGCAACCACATCCCTGCGGAATCCGGGATCTGTGCGGCGCAAGGGGCTAAACGCTAAGGGTGCTTTGCTTTAAGGTGACCGCCGGGTACGGTCGTTAGAAGGACGATATGTCTCTATTGGGGAGGTCAGCGTGGCAGGAAAGTTTGAACTATTTGTCGATGCCCGGGAACGCTACAGGTTCCGGCTTAAGGCGGCGGACGGGACCGTCATGGCGGTCTCGAAGGATTTTGAGACAAAACGCGCCGCAGTGGTGGGAATCCGCGAAGTGCGGGCATGCGCGGGAATGGGACTGATCACGGACCTGTGCCCGGGCCAGCCGGCAGCACCCGGACCGGCATCCGGAATCTCCGCGCCAGCCCTTCCAGAAGCGAGGCCGCCCCGGGGCCGGAGTTGGCTGGGCCGAACCTCCATCGCTCGCAAGCGCGGCATCAAAGCACTGACGTCCAAGCGGTGGCCGAACCTGGTCAAATAGCGCCGGACTGCGGAAAAGGCCGGTTCCGCACTCTTCAGAGAGTGCGGAACCGGCCTTGTCTGTTAAGGCTACTTTGAGACCGGGGTCTTCTTCCGGGTCAGCGCGGCCCACCGGGAGGCGAGCCCCCACTTGGTGACGTTGATCATGGCCTCAACAACTATATTGCCGCTCATCTTGGAGGCACCCAGCTCGCGCTCAACAAATGTGATGGGGCATTCGACGATCTTCAGGCCGAGCTTGGCGACCCGCCACGCCAGATCCACCTGGAAACCGTAACCAACCGATTCGACCTGGTCCAGCTTGAGCGCCTCTAGCGTGCTGCGCCGGAACGCGCGGTAGCCGCCGGTGATGTCCTTGATCTTCAAGCCAAGCATGAGCCGGGCGTAGGTGCTCCCCGTGCGTGAAATCGCTTGACGGTAGAACGGCCAGTTCACCGTGCCGCCACCGGGAACCCAGCGTGAGCCCATCGCAAGGTCGGCGCCGTCGTTGATCGCGTCAAGCAGCAACGGCAGCTGCTCGGGCTGGTGCGAACCATCGGCGTCCATCTCGACAAGGACGTCGTATCCGGCGGCCATGCCCCATTTGAATCCGGCGATATACGCGGCTCCGAGGCCTTCCTTGCCCTTGCGGTGTAGGACATGGACCTGGCCGTCCTCGGCGGCGATGCTGTCGGCTAGCTGTCCCGTGCCGTCAGGGCTGTTGTCGTCGACAACCAGGACGTCTGAGGCGGGCACAGCCGCGCGCAGCCGTCCGAGGGTCTTGGGTAGCGATTCCAGCTCGTTGTACGTGGGGATGATCGTCAGGACACGCAAGAAGAGGCCTTTCCTTGATGGAGCGGTCAGTGGGCCGGAGCAGCAGCGTGGCTGGCATTCAGGCGCAACTCTCCATTATAGAACGACAACTTGACGTACCTGGGGACACCTGTGGCGTCCGCCACATGGGTCTCACTTGGCCGCGGGCAGGCCCACTAGCGCAGGTCCAGTGCCGGCACGCGTGTTGAACTCGAGGCCGAACCGTTTTCTGCGGCGCAGTGGACCTGCCCACTACGAGTGCCACGGTCTTGGAAAACGGGTCCGTTGACTGTTTTTGGCAGCGGACCCCACCGCGGCCAGACAACCAGGTATTTCCTGTGGAAGCCTGTTGACCCTAAATGCTACGGACTTCACAAATCCTGTCAAGCGCCGCCTGAGCTGGGGCTTTATCTATACATGCAGGTCAGGGGCCCCCAGGACCAGCAAAGCTATCTGCAACTATGACCGCAAAATTTCGCTCGCGAAGATCTCCTGGCCTTCGCGTACGGTCTGCAGGCAAGCGGGATCGCTACCGCTGTCCAGCGCGGGGAGGAGAGGCGTCCGTGCACGTGGATCGGTAGACCAGGACTGGACGCGGTCGTCGGCCACCTGCACCATCAGCTCTTCGACTTCCCACACCGCAAAACTCGCAGGTGCCCCGGGAACCAACTGTCCCATCAGCGGATTGCGCTCTTTGCCGGCCCGCCAACCGGCCCGGGTGTGTCCGAGGAACGCTGCCCGCGCCGAAATGCGCTGATCCGGATTGCTGTGTTCCAAGCATGCCCTGACGCTGGACCATGGGCGCAACGGGGTGACCGGGCTATCGCTTCCGAAGCACACCGGCACGCCCGTGGAGTAATACGAAGCGAAGGGGTTCATGGCCACGCTTCGCGCCCCCAGGCGCTGCTCGTACAGTTTTCCCGCCCCGCCCCAGGTGGCATCGAAGGCGGGCTGTGCGCTCACTGTGATCGAATATTTCGCAAGCCGGGCGAGATCGCCGGCATCGGCCATTTCCACATGCTCAAGACGGTGCGCGGCGGCACGGACCCGCTGCTCCCCCACCTCCGATGCGGCAACGTCAAAAGCGTCCAGCGCCGTCTTCAGTCCTGCGTCGCCAATGACGTGGAAGCCTGCCTGGATACCGAGCGCTGAACAGGCCGCAATGTGGCCGGCGGCTTCGTCGACGGAGACGTAGAGGCTTCCACGGTGGCCTGGAGCGTCGGCGTAGTCTGCGCTGAGGGCAGCCGTTCTCGAACCGACGGAACCGTCGATGTTCAAGTCCCCCGCCAGGCCAAGGACGGGCACGCCCAAGCCTTCCAGGATGGCAGAGGCGTGCTCGGCCGATGTGGCGAGTTCGCCCCAATAGGGAAGGATCCCGGGCACGCCCGCGCTGCCCTCCTTCCACGACGCAGAGTTCCACGACGCAGACATCCGAAGGTCGTCGACGCTGCAAATGTGCGGGGCCGCCATCTCGGCCAAGGCGACATAGCCGTGGGCCGCAGCCTCGCGCAGGGCCAGTTCCTGGTATCGGCGGCGCTCGGAGTCGGGGAACTGCCTGGCGACCAGCCGGGCCGCGGCGTGGGCGGCCCTCAGGACGTGCGCCGAACCGTCGTAGCCATCGAGGCCGTCCAGCCCGGCCGCGGATGCCAAGGCGGATGAGGCAAGAGCCGAGTGCGCATCTACGCGCGCCAGGTACACCTTGCGCCCGCCTGCGGCGCGGTCGAGCTCCTCGGGCGTGGGCAGCGTCTTTTCGTACCACACCGACTCGTCCCAACCGTGGCCAAGCACGACGCCGCTGGTACCGAGTGCCTTGGCGGCCAGGGCGACGGCGTCGAGCAGCTCCCGCGCCGAGCGGACCCCGCCAAGGTGGAGGGAATCGGAAGCAATTCCGGTCTCCGTGAGGTGCATGTGGGAGTCAACGAAACCGGGCGCCAGCAAGGCTCCCCGGAGATCGATCACCTCCATCGATGAGTCGGCAATCGATGTTGCAGCCTGCTCAGAGCCAACCCAGGCAACAGTGTCACCGTCAACCAGCATTGCCGTCGCGAAGGGATCAGCGGCTGTGTAGACGGAGCCGTTCCGGTACATCGTGACCTTGCGGGGCCGGGTTTCGGCGGGCACGCCTGGATGAGTCATGGATATGCTCCTTGCTGGGAATCTGTGGTGTGTCAGGAGACGTTGGAGTAGGCGACGACGCCGCGCCGGACCAGATCGATCGCTTCGCGGCACATCTTGGTTTGGCGCCGTTCGAGCCCTGGAATCTTCGCCATCTGGTCCAGCAGGTCGATGACCTGCTTCGCCCAGCGCACAAAGTCGCCTGCGGCGAGGTCGGTGCCGCTGAGGACCTCCTGGAGATGGCGGCCCTTCGCCCACTTGAAGATGGGCCAGACAAGTCCCAGCTCCGGTTCGGCGGTGAGCGGGAGCCTGTTCTTGTCCTCGACGTCCTCCAACGCAGACCACTCCCGGACCACGATGTCCACGGACGTTTCGAGGGATACGGACGGCATTTTGGGTCGCAGGCCGCGATCGTCGCGCTTGGCTTGGTAGACCATCGTGCTGGCCAGCGCAGCCAGTTCGGCGCCATCGAGGTCCTTGATGGCCCCTTGGCGGATGGATTGGGAGATCAGTAGGTCTTTTTCGCCGTAGATGCGGCGCAGGCGCTGGCCGTCCGCGCTGATGGTGACATGGCCGGCGTCGGACGTCTGGAGGTAACCGTAAACGGCGAGGACATCGCAGACCCGGTCAAATGTCTTCGCGATCGTGTTGGTACGGCCCTGGATCTGCCGGATGAGCCCATCGGTTTCATGCCGCAGTTTCCACCAGCGTTCGGCCCAACGGGCATGGTCCTCACGCTCGCTGCAGCCGTGGCACGGATGGGCTCGCAGTGCCCGGCGAAGGTCTGCGATCTTCTTTTCCTGGTCCGGCATGTAGCGGGCGCGCCCGAAGTCCTCGCTCCGGTTCGTGCCGCGGGCCGGCGGACGCCCCTCCCGCACGGCATTCCGCATGGCGGATGCCAGATCACGGCGGGATTTGGGCAGCTTGGCGTTGAACGCCTTGGGAATCCGGATCCAGGACACGGGATCAACCGGCCCTTCGACTTCGTGGGCACCGATCCTGTGAAGCTGGTTGTCTTCCGTCAGGACCGCGGGCCGAGGTTCGCGCGAGTTCGGATCGGCATTGAGCACGACGGCGTAACCCGGCGTGCGTCCGCCCGGAACCTTGACGATGTCGCCGGGCATGAGCCGGCTCAGGGAGTCAACGGTCAGCGACTTGCGGGCCCGCGAGGTGCTCCTCGAGGCGAATTGTTCTGCCTCGCTGAGATCCCGCCTGAGCTTGGCGTACTCAGTGAAATCGCCGAGGTGGCACTTCATGGATTCGGCATAGCCGGCCAGGGACTCTTCACGGCTTCGCACCTGCCGGGCCAGCCCGACGACTGAACGGTCCGCCTGGAACTGGGCGAACGACGATTCGAGGATCTGCCGTGCCCGGGGCCGCCCGAACTGGGCAATCAGGTTGATGCTCATGTTGTAGGTAGGGCGGAAGCTTGAGTTGAGCGGATAGGTGCGCCGCGAAGCGAGGCCCGCGACGGCAGCAGGATCCGTACCCGGTTGCCAAAGCACCACTGCGTGGCCTTCGACGTCGATTCCGCGCCGTCCCGCCCGGCCGGTCAACTGGGTGTACTCCCCCGCGGTGATGTTGACGTGGGCTTCGCCGTTGAACTTGTCGAGCTTCTCCAGGACGACACAGCGTGCGGGCATGTTGACGCCCAGGGCGAGGGTCTCCGTGGCGAAAACGGCTTTGACCAGGCCATCGGCGAAGAGTTTCTCGACGACTTCCTTGAAGGTCGGCAGCAAACCGGCGTGGTGCGCCGCGAGCCCGCGGAGCAGCCCGTCGCGCCAACTCCAAAAGCCCAGGACATCGAGGTCGTCGGCGGGAATCTCCCGGCTCGCCTCGTCCACCCGGGACGCAATGATCTGCTGTTCGCGCTCGGTCGTGAGCCACAGCCCGGCCGCGGCACACTGCGCAACAGCTCCGTCGCAACCGGCGCGGGAGAAGATGAAGGTAATGGCCGGAAGCAGTCCTTGACGGTCCAGGCTCGCAATGATCTGGGGCCGGCTGGCCTTGCGCACCGGGCTGCGCTGCTCACTGGCTGTGTTGTCACGCTGGCGGTCCTGCCGCCGGCGGCTGCGTCCGCCATGGCCAAAGCGGCCGCGGAAGTTCATCTGGCTTTCCGCCCGTGCCATGGAAAGCAACTCCGGGTTGACCTCGAATTCCCTTTGCGGGGGGTTCCTGTCGGGCTCCCGGACTGGCTCCGGCACGGATCCTTCGCCGTCTGCTGCCTCCGGAGCGATCTCGTCAAAGGTGGTATCCCCCGCGAAGAGATCAACGATTTCACGCCCCACCATGACGTGCTGCCACAAGGGGACGGGACGGTGTTCGGAGACAATCACGTCGGTGTGTCCACGCACCGTGTCCAGCCACGCGCCGAACTCTTCCGCGTTGGACACCGTGGCGCTCAAGGAAACCACTTGCACTTCGCTGGGCAGGTGGATGATCACTTCTTCCCAGACTGCGCCGCGGAAGCGGTCTGCCAGGTAGTGCACCTCATCCATCACGACGTAGCCAAGGTCCCCCAAGGTGTCCGAATCGGCATACAGCATGTTCCTCAGGACTTCAGTGGTCATCACCACGATCGGAGCCTCGCCGTTGATGGTGGTGTCGCCGGTCAGCAGTCCAACGCTTGAGGCACCGTACTTCGCCGATAGCTCGGAGAACTTCTGGTTGCTCAGCGCTTTGATCGGCGTCGTGTAGAACGCCTTGAGCCCGCGTTCGAGGGCCAAGTAGATGGCGAACTCGCCGACGATTGTCTTCCCGGCCCCCGTGGGCGCCGCCACGAGTACTCCCTTGCCTTCCTGGAGCGAACGGCACGCGTCACGCTGGAAAGGGTCAAGCTCGAACTCCAGCGACTGGGCAAAGGTGCCAAGATAGGTTTTCGACTCGGCACTCCGTTGCGCTGCTGCTTGAAAGGCTTCTGAGGGCGAAAGGGCCCCTGAATTGGAGGACATGCTTCAAGCCTAGTGGCCGTGGGACTACAGGTTCTCCAGATCGGAGGCGGGTGTGGCGAGGTCGGCCGTGGCTTCCGTCTCGGCGGCAATCTTCGACTGCTGGCGGGCGCGACGTTTGTCGTTCAGCATGCAGAGACCAATCGCGGCGAAGAACAGCACCAGGAGCGGGCCGGCAAGCATGAACATTGACAGCGCGTCAGCACCGGGCGCGGCAACCGCTGCCAGGACAAACACGAGAAAGACCGTGATGCGCCAGGCCTTGAGGATGGTCCTGCCGCTCAAGACGCCCGCCATGTTGACGCCCACCAGCACCACCGGTACCAGGAAGGCGATACCCAGGAAAAGAAGCATGTGCGTAGCGAACGTCAAGTACTGGGAAGCGTCGATGTTGTTGGCACCGTTTTGTGGAGTGAACTGCAGCAGTGCCCGCACGACGTTCGGAATCACCAGCCAGGCGACGTACACGCCAACCAGGAACAATGGCACAGCGGCGGCCATGTACCCGAGCGTGTACCGGCGTTCCTTCTTGGTCAGGCCGGGAGTGATGAATGCCCAGACCTGGTAGATCCAGATGGGGCTTGAGAGTACCAGGCCGATCTGGATAGCAATGCGGAGCTTGAAGTCGAAGGGATCGGCCACGCTAGCGAAGTTCAGGACCGCGGTGCGTTTGGTCTCCTGCGCGATCTTGACCAATGGATCCGACAGGCTGTTGACTACCGGCTCATAGAGGAACCACCCTGCCACGGCGCCTAGGAGAATGCCGATGGCAGACTTGATCAGCCGGTTCTTAAGCTCCCTCAGGTGGTCTAGGAGCGCCATCCGCCCTTCGGGGTTGGCTTTGCGGCCCGTCTTCGTTGCCACTACTGCTTAGCTACGGCTTGCAGGCGGAACGTCGGTGTCGTTGCCGCTCTTGTTCGCTTCGGGGTGGTTGACCACTTTGCCTTCAACGGGGTCCGTGTCGTCCTTGGCCGCCGGCTTGCCGTCGTTCTTCATTTCCTTGACTTCGGATCTGATGATGCGCATCGATTGGCCGAGGCTGCGGGCCATGGCAGGCAGCTTGGGTGCCGCGAAGAGCAGCAGGGCCACGATGATGATAATGACAATTGGCCAAGGGCCATCAAATAGTCGTCCCACGGGAAGTCCTTTCGTTGGAATACATCCTACGTCTAACTGAAATCGATGTCGTGCAGAGACTGGGGTTGGCCCCGTTCCGCTTTGCGCTTAACGCGCTTCTGGCGACGCACTTCCTGGCGGGAGGCCTTGGCCGTCACGTAATCATGACGCATCTGTTCCGGTGAGGCAAAAACGGCCGCACCGAACACTTTCACTGGAGACTCGCCGTCGTCGTCGGGGCGTTCGGGAAGGTGCGTGCGGTGCCCCAGCCGCTCCCCTGCGGCACTCAATTCACGCACCGTGGCCATGAACTTCCGGAAAAGCCGGACGCCCAACAGGACGTAGCAAAGCAGCGACACCGCGATCAGCGCGAGCCATAAAAGGATCCAGGACCACCAAGGCATCTGAGTAGTCTAACCAGCCTTCATTGCTTGTACTGCGCAAGTGCGGCAGCCAGCCAGGCGACCGAGGCGCCGGCAAGCCCCTCTGGCGCCAGTATGCGGGCCGCACCGCCGTGCTGTGCGACAAACATCGGCAACCAGTCCGCATTTCCGAACCGGACCTCGGCAAGCAAGCCGCCGTCGGGAAGCACGGCCGTCCGTTCCGCATAATAGTCATCCGCCAGCCCCGCGCCTTGCCGGGTCAGCTGGAGCACGACCACCACGTCGTCGTCGTTCGGTGTGTATAGCTTCACCGGGACGCCCTCCTCGGTGCTTGCGCTCTTGGAAACGGAACGGCCGTTGGGCTCGATCTCCTCGATGCGGTCCAGGCGGAAGTTCCGCAGCCCGGCTTTGCTGTGGCAGTACGCCTCGAAGTACCAGGTGTTGTCCAAGGAATAAAGCCGGAAAGGGTCGACGTCCCGTTGGGACACGGAGTCGTGCTGCTGAGACAGGTAGCGAAGCCGCAATTGGCGGCCCTCCTGGATCGCGCGGGTGATGGTGTCGAACGCGCCGGCGTCGGCCGGGGCGACGGGCGGGCCGGCGACTGCCGCCGCCAAACGGCCGGCCTCCCCTGCCGCGCCGGTGAGCTTCAGTGTTACTGACTGCAGGGCTCCGCTTTGCTCGTCCTCCGACATTCCGGCTTGGGCGGGAAGCCCGCCCAGGGTCGCCAAGCCCGTCAGCAGGGCGGAAGCCTCATCAACACTGAAGCCGATGGGCCGGTTGAGGTCGAGGTGCTCGCGGATGTAGACGTGCTCGTTTTCCCAATCGATATCGAACAAGTCATCCGGATAGCCTTCGGGGCGGCCGGAGCAAATCAGGATCTTCAGGTCCTCGACTAGTTCCTCGCGGGTGACACCGAAACGGTCCGCCACTTCCTGGATGGGCAGGCCCTGGTTATGGACAAGGAAGGGGACCAGCTGGAGCATGCGGTTGAGCTGGTCTTCCGAGGTCCGCTTACGCGCCCGCGGTGCCGGTCCGGCGTCTTCGACGCGGACCTCGACGGCGGGGCTCGAGGCGAACGCGGCGGCAGCCTCAAGGCGACGGATCACGGCGTCGCGCAGCTCGGGAGGTCCCTCCACGAGCACGTGGGGACCGTAGGAGGCCAGTTCTTCGGCGAGCAGTTCGCTATCCCGGTACGGCACGGAGAGGCGGTCCCTTCCCATCCGGGAGCCACTGACGCCTCCGGCTCCGCCGACACCCACCGCGCGCTTGCGAAGACCCAGCAGACGGCCTTCGGCGACGTCGAGCTGGGCCTCCTGCAAGGGAAGTTCATTGAGGCCGTCCAGTTCGGCACGGGTATCAAACCCTGGGGGGATTTCGCAGTGATACGCGGTCTCAACGTGAACATCGCTCGTCATCCGGGACAGCCTGAAAAACCGTTTCGCTTTCCGGCCCCTGTCGTAGCCCACCAGGTACCACTGGCCGAACCGGCTCCCGAGGCCCCAGGGCTCTACCATCCGGCGTTCGTCTTTGCCGGTACTCGCGGCACGGTAGCCAAAACTCACAGGGTGCCGGCCGTTCATGGCCACGATGATGTCGTCAAAAGCCTGGCCGGCGGGCTTGATGCGCGGTTGGACGCCGGCGGGGAGTTCGACGTCGGCAAGGTCGCCGGAAGCCTGCAGCTTACGTAGCGCGCTTGCAGCGGCAGAGCCAAGCGCCGCGCGTTCCCACAGCTGCGCGGCCAGAAGCAAAACCGTGCCCTCGGCCGGCGTCAGGTGCACGTACGGCAATCGATTGGACTCCTTGCCGATCCGGTATCGGGTCGAAGCGGGATCGTCCGAGCCGAAACCGTGGTCAAGGAGCGTTTCGATGTCGAAGCCAAACCGCTTCAGCTCCGCCTTGTCCCGCTCAAACATGCGTCCGAACGCGACGTCGCTCTCGCCGGAATCGTGATAGACCTGCTGCCTGAGAACGGCCCGTGACAGCCCGTATTTCGTGTTCAGAAGGGCGATCAGCAGGTTCAGGAGTCGTTCGGTACGTGATGCGGACACGCCTGCTACGTTACTAAATTCCTCCGGCAAAGGCGGAAGGGGGGGGGGGGGGGGGGGGGGG
>NZ_JBYSXD010000002.1:108401-167224 GCF_058781865.1 Arthrobacter sp. FW306-1B-F12A | reverse complement strand
GCCGGATTTCTCCGGCTGCAGACGCGCCTTCCCATGCTGCGAAACCTAGCGGACTGCTACGAGGTCCACCACGAAGATGAGGGCTTCGTTGGGCTTGATGGCCCCGCCCGCTCCACGCGAGCCGTAGGCAAGCTCGGACGGGATTTCAAGGCGACGGCGGCCGCCGACCTTCATGCCAAGCAGGCCTTGGTCCCAGCCCTGGATGACCTGGCCGACTCCCACGCGGAAGTCCAGCGGTGCGCCGCGGCCCCAGGACGCGTCGAATTCCTCGCCGGTGGACCAAGCAACGCCAACGTAGTGGGTGGAGACGGTGTCGCCGGCCTGAGCCTCGGCGCCGTCACCAACGATGATGTCCTTGATAACGAGTTCCGTCGGGACGTCGCCCTCCGGGAAGTCGATCTCCGGCTTAGTGCGGTCGTAATCGCGCTGACCAAATGACATGGGTACTCCTCAATTTGATAGGGACGGTGTTATGGAGGTTTGCGGAAGCTTACTGGGCGCCCAGGATGTCCACGACGAAGACGAGGTCGCCTGTGGGCTGGCCCTGGGCCGCGGCGCCGTCGCCATACGCGAGGCTCTTGGGAATGACCAAGAGGACGCGGGAGCCGACTGTCTTGCCGGCAAGGCCTTGCGTCCAGCCCTTGATGACGCCGTTGAGCGCGAAGCTGGCGGTTTGGCCCTTGTCGTAGCTGGAGTCGAACTTCTTGCCATCAGCCAAGGTGACGCCGACGTAGTTGACCGTCAGGGTGTCCGTTTCCTTGACGACCGCGCCCTTGCCCTTGATGAGGTCCTGGGCGACGAGGGCCGACGGCGCCTTCGCGCCGTCAACGGAAATCTGCGGAATTCCCTTGTCGTCGACCTTGACTGTGGGGAGGCCGGCGGGCGGGGTAACGGGATCGCCCTCGGGCTTGTCCAGGGGCTTGACAGCGTCCTTGACGCCGGTGACCTTGAAGACCACCAGCTGGGATGACGTTGCCGCTGCTTCAGCCGAAGCAGGAGTTCCCGGGACGGCGAAAGCGATGTCGGCGCCGACCTTCGCACCGACCAGAGCGTTGTAGAGCACAGCGCTGCCGGTCTTGAGCTGGTCGTTCAGTTCGACGGGCTGGGACCCTGTCGGGAAAGTGTCTTCGAGGGTCTTGCCGTCCTTGCCGTCGACGGCAATGTAGGTGATCTGCGCCACCTGTCCGGCCTTCACCTTGTCGCCGGTGCCGTCGCTGACCATTTTGATGGTCGGCTGCGTTACGTCCAGCGGCTTGTTGAATTCCAGGCCGGGTGCCTTCTTGTCTCCATTGTCGGAGACCTTAAGGGAATCCAGCTTGGCGACTTCGCCGGCGGACTGACTGGTGGGCTCCGGGGTTGCTGTTGGTGCCGGGCTTCCGCCGCATGCGGTCATCAGCAAGAGGCCGGGGATAAGAATTGCTAGTAGACGTCGCACAAATTGAACTTTCGTCGGGGCAAAAGGAGGGCATGGACGGGCCAGGCTCGGCCATGCGCGTAGAGGCCTGTTAAAAGGCCAACCTCCAGAGTAGCGGGTGAAGCTGGGAGTCAGCTCATCGAGTCCAGGAGGGCATCTACTCTTTCGTCGACGCTGCGGAAGGGATCCTTGCACAAAATCGTCTGGTGCGCGCGGTCGTTCAACTTCAGATGGACCCAATCCACGGTGTAGTCACGGCCGAGTTCCTGGGCGCGCCGGACGAAGTCGCCGCGGAGTTTTGCCCGGGTGGTCTGCGGCGGCGCATCCACTGCATCCTTGATGTCCGTGTCGGCAACCAGACGCCGCGCCGCGCCGCGGGACTGGAGCAGGAAGAAGAGCCCGCGCTTGCGTGAGATGTCGTGATACGTCAGGTCCAATTGCGCGATCCGCGGGGAGTCCAGGCCGATTCCATGGCGGCGCATGTACCCATCCATCAGCTTCTTCTTGATGGCCCAGTCCACTTCCGTGTCTATTCCGCTGGTATCGCCGCTATCGATCGAGTCCAGCGTCCGCTCCCAAAGATCCAGGATGAGCGGCACGTGCGGATTGTGGGCTCCATTCGATGCGACAAAAGCGGTGACCTTTGCAAGGTACTCCCGCTGGATGTCCAGGGCCGTCAGTTGCCTGCCGTTGGCCAGGCGAACCAAAGCCTTACCGCTGAGATCATGGGAGATTTCCCGGATGCTTCGGATGGGGTTCTCCATCCGCATGTCCCGCATGATCACTCCGGCCTCAATCATGCGCAGGAGCAGATCCACCGTTCCCACCTTCAAGAGCGCGGTGGTCTCGGACATGTTGGAATCGCCGACGATCACGTGCAGACGGCGGAAGAACTCGGCATCGGCGTGCGGCTCGTCACGGGTGTTGATGATGGGGCGGGATCTCGTCGTCGCCGAAGACACGCCTTCCCAAATGTGGTCGGCACGCTGGGAGAACGCGAACGTGGCCCCGTGGGGCGTCTTCAGGACCTTGCCCGCACCTGCGATCAGCTGACGCGTGACGAGGAAGGGAATGAGGATCTCCGCGAGCCGCGAGAACTCGCCCCGCCGCGGAATCAGGTAGTTTTCGTGGCTGCCGTAGGAATTGCCGGCGGAATCGGTGTTGTTCTTGAACAGGTAGACCGTTCCGTTGAATCCCTCCGCCGCAAGCCGGGCCTGTGCTTCATCAACGAGGTCATCGAGGATGAGCTCCCCCGCCCTGTCGTGGGCGATCAGCTGCGCGAGGTCGTCGCATTCCGCGGTGGCGTACTCCGGGTGCGAGCCGACATCCAAGTACAAGCGCGAGCCATTCGTGAGGAAGACGTTTGAGGAGCGTCCCCAGCTCACTACTTTGCGAAAGAGGTACCTGGCCACTTCCTCGGGAGCCAACGGCCGTGAGTCGGGGCTCGAGTACGAAATACCGAACTCCGTTTCGATCCCGAATATCCTCTTGTCCATCTCAGGCCTCCCCTGCCAGCAGTTGCGTGATTTCGTCAGCCCTGAGCCGCCGGAATGCCCTCCGGGATCCGCGCCCGCTTTCCGGACTCCGGTCCAACACCGCGGCTTCGACTGCCGTCCCGGGAAGCGCGTCCACTTCCTTGTCCGTGGCCAGCGCCTTGACGGCCAATCGAAGCGCCCCGGCCAGGCTGAGGTCAGCCTTCCAACCGCGGCCCACCGTCTCGGCAACTTGCTCGGCCAAGCCGCCCATCACCACAAAACCGTTCTCGTCGGCAATCGAGCCGTCGAAAGTCAGCCGATAGAGGTGGTCCTCGGCCTGTGTGTGCCCGACCTCTGCCACCGCCAGTTCGACTTCGAAAGGTTTTTGTTCCGCGGTGAAGACGGCGCCAAGGCTCTGCGCGTAGACGCTGGCCAGACCGCGTGCGGTGACGTCCTCGCGATCGTATGAATAGCCGCGGACGTCGGCGTAACGGACACCGGCTTGCCGAAGACTCTCAAACTCGTTGTACTTCCCCACGGCTGCGAACGCGATCTTGTCGTAGATCTCACCGATCTTGTGGAGCGACGGCGAAGGGTTTTCAGCCACCAGCGCGATGCCGTCAGCGCAACTGATCACGACGACGGACCGGCCGCGGGCGATACCCTTCCGCGCGAAGTCCGCACGGTCCTTCATCAGTTGTTCGGGCGAAACATAAAACTGCTGGGTCATCTCAGGCCTCCCGTCCGGCAACTGCGCGCGATTCAACGATCGCGCCGGCGATCGCTGCCAGCTCCCGTTCCGGCACCCGTCGGGCACCGGCGCGGTTGACGGTGTAGACCACCGGCCAGAGCTGCCGGACCGGGTCCGGACCGCCCGTGGCGGAGTCGTCGTCGGCAGCGTCATAGAGGGCCTCAACCGCGACGGCGACGGCCTCGTCTTCGGTGAGGTTCGGCCGCCACAGCTTCTTCAAGGCGCCGCGTGCGAAGACGGAACCCGAGCCGACAGAGTGGTGCTCGAATTCCTCGTACCGTCCCCCGGTGACATCGTAGGAGAAAAGCCGTCCCACGCCGCCGGCTTGGTCGAAGCCCGCGAAGAGCGGGATCACCGCGAGGCCTTGCATGGCCATCGGCAGGTTTCCCCGGATCATGGCGCCAAGCCTGTTGGCTTTGCCGTCCAGGCTCAGCAGAGTGCCCTCGATCTTTTCGTAGTGTTCCAGTTCCACTTGGAACAACCGCGTGATGTCGATGGCCAGGCCCGCGGTCCCGGCAATTCCCAGGACGGAGTATTCGTCGGCCGGGAAGACCTTCTCGATGTGCCTGCTGGCGATCACATTGCCCATCGTGGCACGCCGGTCCCCCGCCATCAGGACGCCACCGGGGTAACTGAGGGCGACGATGGTTGTGGCATGGGGCACGGGGGGAATCTGTCCCGCGGGCAGCGCTTGATTAAAGGGGAGGAGTTCAGGCCTGGAGCGTTGCAGATGCTCTATGAACGAAGACGTTGCTTGGGTGGCCGGGTGGCCGGTTGATGGATCCTGCATTGCTGCGCTCCTTCGACTCTGACATCCGATGCCCGGCGGCCTCGCGCCGGCCGGGCCCTTGGCTTAGCTGGCGGCTGGCTATTGGCCGCCCTTTTGCACAAATGCCCTGACGAACTCTTCGGCGTTCGATTCAAGCACGCCGTCGATTTCGTCGAGGAGATCGTCCACGCCCTGCGTCGCTACCGAGGCCTGGGCCTCTGGCGCTGCGGGCGGCGCCTCGGGGGCGTCGGTCTCTACCTCGACGTCCCGCGACTGCGGTTGCTGCTGCTCCTGAGCTGCCATTTCCTTCTCCATTCTGTCCATCCCCGGCAACGGGGACTTCCTGTAATGCCATACTGCCACGGGGCGGGCCGCCACGCTGCGGTTTTAAGGGCCCGTTTGACGCCCTTTAGCCGGCTGCTTGTTCAGGCAGGCGGGGCCGGGTCCAGGCCGAGCAATTCACGGAGGAATGCGCCCGCCGTGTCGTGTTTCCGAAACAGTTGTCCGGTGAGTGCTTCCGTGCCGCGGAGGGGTTCCCGGGTAGGCACGCGCTGCAGTTTTCCAATGCCGGGAACGTCGAAGATGACCGAATCCCAACTGGCACCGACCACGTCCTTGCCGAAGCTGGAAACACACTTCCCGCGGAAAAACGCGCGCGTGTCAGGCGGCGGTTCGACGACAGCGCGGCTGATGGCGGCTTCGTCCACGATTGTCTGCATGCGGTCGCGGGAAAGCATCCGGTAATAGAGGCCCTTTTCCGGCCTCACGTCGGACCATTGCAAATCGACGAGGCCCAGGCGGGCATCGTTCCATTCCAGGCCGTCACGGTTCCGATAACCATCCAGCAAGGACATTTTGGCGAGCCATTCGACCGATGACGCGGCACCGGCGGGGTTGGTCCCCAAGAGCCCCAGCGTCGACTCCCACCGTTCCAGGACATCCCGGGTGTGGCCGTCTCCGCTGAAGGAATCAGAAACCCCGGTTTCCTGTCCAAGTTTGGCCGCTGCCTCGTAGTACATCCACTGGATATCGAGCGCTGTGACGCGCCGTCCGTCAAGAAGCCTGACCGTGGCAGTCAGGGAGGTGTCGTGGCTGATTGCCTGGAGGCCGGCCACCGGCTCATGCACCTCGATCTTCGGAGCCTGGCCGGCTTCGATGAGGCTCAGGACCAAAGCCGTGGTGCCGAACTTCAAGTAGTTCGACACCTGGCTCAGGTTGGCGTCGCCGATGATGACATGCAGGCGCCGGTATTTGTCCGCCGTCGCGTGCGGTTCATCCCGGGTATTGATGATCGGGCGCCTGATGGTGGTTTCCAGTCCCACCTCGGCCTCAAAGAAATCCGCACGCTGACTGATCTGGAATCCGGCGGTTGAACCGTCCTGGCCCTTGCCGAGCCGTCCGGCACCACAGATGACCTGGCGCGTGACGAAGAAAGGCGTCAGGCCGCGGACGATGTCCCCGAAAGGTACCGACCGTGGCATGAGGTAGTTTTCGTGGGAACCGTAGGACACAGATTTGTTGTCGGTGTTGTTCTTGTAAAGGTTGATGGCCGGCAGATCCGGATCCGCGGCGACTTTCCGAACCGTGGCCAGGGCGACGAGGTCCCCGGCCGCGTCCCACGCGACGATGTCCCGGGGATTCGTGACCTCCGGACTCGAATATTCCGGATGGGCATGGTCCACGTACAGGCGCGCCCCGTTCCCGAGGACCATGTTCATCAGCAACGAGCCTGACTCGTCGCCGCCGTCGGCTTCGAGCTCCTGGCGCCCGTACGCCAAGGCGACGGCCTCGGCGTCGAGCACGGGGGGCCTGTCCGTCAGCTGGCTGGGGTCGGCGGCACTGCGCTCCACCGTCCAACCGCGTGCGTCATGCAGGGGCTCTTCGTCCGTATAGTCCCAGCGGGTCTCGGCCCCGCCGGCCGCCCGCTGTCGCGTGAGGTTGGCGTAGGCCTGGATGATCCGCGCGGACATCATCGTGGCGTTCGCCCCCGGAGCGGAGGGCGCATGGATACCGTATTCAGTTTCCGAACCCATGACCCGCATGGCCCCGCCCACGGGAAGCTTGTCCGAAGGCAGGCCTTCCGGCCGGGCCGTCACAGGTACTGGCCGGTGTTGGGAGTCGTTTCGATCGACTTCCCGGGCTCCTGGCCGGCCTTGCCCTGGACGATGGTGCGGATGTAGGTGATGCGTTCGCCCTTCTTGCCCGAGATGCGTGCCCAGTCGTCCGGGTTGGTGGTGTTGGGCATGTCCTCGTGTTCGCGGAATTCGTCGACGACGGCGCGCAGGAAGTGGTCGATCCGCAGGCCTTTCTGCTGGGTTAGCAGGAGGTCCTTGATGGCGTACTTCTTGGCCCGGTCCACGACGTTCTGGACAACCGCGCCGGAGTTGAAGTCCTTGAAATAGAGCATCTCGGTATCGCCGTTGGCGTAGGTGACTTCGAGATACTCGTTGGACTTCTCCGTCGAATACATGGCTTCAACGGTGCGCTGGATAATGGCGTCGACCGTGGCCTGGACGTCGCCGCCGTGCTCTGCCAGATCCGTCGCGTGGAATGGAAGGTCGGTGGTGATGTACTTGGCGAAAATGTCGGCGGCCGCCTCGGCGTCGGGCCGCTGGATCTTGACCTTCACGTCAAGCCGCCCTGGACGAAGAATAGCCGGATCGATCATGTCTTCACGGTTCGAGGCACCGATCACGATGACGTTGTCCAGGCGTTCGACGCCGTCGATCTCGCTCAGGAGCTGCGGGACGATGGTTGTTTCGACGTCGGAGGACACCCCGGTGCCGCGGGTGCGGAACAGCGAGTCCATTTCGTCGAAGAACACCACCACGGGGCTGCCATCGGAGGCCTTCTCCCGGGCACGCGCAAAGATCAGGCGGATGTGCCGCTCTGTTTCACCGACGTATTTGTCAAGGAGTTCAGGCCCCTTGATGTTCAGGAAATAGCTCTTCAGGTCTACGTTGCCGGCCCGTTCGGAGGCGCGGGCGGCGAGCGAGTTGGCAACGGCCTTCGCGATCAGCGTCTTGCCGCAACCCGGAGGGCCGTAAAGCAGGATGCCCTTCGGGGCTTTGAGACCGTGTTCGCGGTACAGGTCCGGGTGCAGGAACGGCAGTTCCACCGCGTCGCGGATCTGTTCGATTTGCGGGCCCAGGCCGCCGATGTCCTCGTACGTAATATCCGGGACTTCCTCGAGGACCAGGTTTTCGACCTCTGCCCGGGGCACCTTCTCCAGTGCGTAGCCCGTGCGGGAATCGAGCGACAAAGCATCGCCGACGCGCAGGTGCACCTTCTGCAATGCGCCTGAGAGCCTGACTACCCGCTCTTCATCGGCCCTGCCCACGACGAGGGCGCGGTCCGTGCCCAGCATTTCCTTGAGCGTGACAAGTTCACCTGCCCGTTCGTAGCCCAGGCCTGTCACCACGAGGAGGGCCTCATTGAGGAGGACTTCCTGCCCAACGGCCAGCTGGTTGATGTTAACGAGCGGGCTGACGCCCACGCGCATCTTGCGGCCGGCATTGAAGATGTCGACCGATTCCTCGGTGGCCGCCTGGCCGGTGCTGCCTGCAGTCGGCTGGCGCCTTGGATTGATCTGCAGGATGGTCCCGAAGCTGTACGGTGGTTGGCCGTCCTGCTCGAGGGCGCCTTTGAGTCGCAGGATTTCGGCCTTCGCCGTCTCCAGCATGGTCACGAGCTTGGTGTTGTTCTGGGTGGCGGCGGCAAGCTGACGGTCGATATGGCGCAGTTTGTCTCGAAGGATGTTTATCTGGCGTTCCGCGACAGTGAGTTCCGCGGAGTCGTCCACCGGTTGGATTGCCCCACCCCCGTGTCCCGCTTTTCCTTCAGTCACAGCCTTGTTCGATGGCTCCTCCGGCGTTGTTCGCCCGAAGTCATTGTTCGACGTATCCACGAAGCATCAGCTCCTTCCCGCTTTCTATAAATAGACCTTAGCCCTCAAAAGCGTTGGGTAACCTGTGACATCCGGAATGCGGACCAGTTTGTGATCTTTCCCTAGGGGGCGGGTGTGGGGTCGTCCTTGACGTTGGTGCCGGCAATCGCATCCCGTGCGGCCCGGCGCAGTTTCTTGTCGGAAACCGCACGCTCTCCTACCGCCCCCGGAGTCCAGGCATTCAGGTCCTCTTCGCTGAACTCGGTCTTGGACGGTCGCCGTTTGACGGAGATTCCGGTCACGCCGTCGGCGAGGCGACGCGTCACCAAAAGGAAGCCCGTGTGGGCCACCATGCGGTGGTCGGGACGGACAGCGAGGCCCTCAAGGTGCCAGCCGCGCACCATGGACTCCCAGGCGTCCGGTTCCGTGAAACGGCCGTCGGCGCGGATCGCTTCAGCGGTACGGGAGAGCTGGGTCACGGTGGCCACGTAGTTGATCCACACGCCGCCCGGGGCCAAAACGGTGGCTACGGCGTCGAGGCATTCCCACGGAGCGAGCATGTCCAGCACCACGCGGTCCACGGATCCGGGCCCTTCGGAGCGGACGACTTCCTCCTGGAAGTCGCCAAGAGAGATCTTCCAGGCCGGGTGCGGACCGCCGAAAATGGTTTCCACGTTGCCGCGGGCAATGTCGGCGAATTCTTCGCGACGCTCGAAGGAGTGGAGGTACCCGTTGTCGCCGACTGCTCGAAGCAGGGAGATCGAAAGGGCGCCGGAACCAACGCCGGCCTCCACAACGCGGGCCCCCGGGAAGATATCGGCCATGGTGACGATCTGGCCGGCATCCTTGGGGTACACCACTGCGGCACCGCGGGGCATGGACAACACGAAGTCCGAGAGCAAGGGACGGAGGGTCTGGTACTGCTGGCCGATGTTGTTGGCCACCACTGAACCGTCAACCTGGCCGATGATTTCGTCGTGGTTCAGGAAGCCGCGGTGCGTATGGAAAGCGCCGCCTTCCTCCAGGGTGATGGTGTTCATCCGGCCGCGTTCGTCCGTGAGTTGAACCCGCTCGCCCACACGGAAGGGCCCTCGGCGCCGGGCCGCACCAGTCGGCTGAATGGCGGTGTCGGCGGCGCCGGTGGCCGTGTAGTTGGCGGCGGTTTCGCTGCTCATGGGTGTTTCCTCGCTCCTGTACGGCTGGGCCGTCATTTGTTGCCGCAGTAACTGCTTAGTGATGCGCACTGCCGGCCGGGTTAATTCACGACCGGCAGGTAACTCTACCGGGAAGGTCCTACGGGCGTCCGCTCCGTCGGGCTACTTTACCTGTAATGGCTGTCACTACCGCCTGCTGACGCAGCAGGCCCATGACCGTGCCGCGTTCGTCCACGACCGCGTATTCGGCGCCGCTGAGCTGCGCCAAATACTGGATCAGTTCCTGGCCGCTGGACGTCCAGGGGACGTAGGCACCGTCGGCGAGCGGGGTGGAAACCGCGGTCACGAAGGTCGTGGATACCTCGGAGGCCGGCACGGCTGCAGTCGCAGCCGGATCTACCAGACCCTGTGGCCGGCCATCCGGTCCGCAGATCACGACGGCGGGCGTGCCGTAGGGTGCCACGCGCAGGACTTCGGCGACCGTGGCCGAGTTCGGAATTCCGACGGCGGGTTCGGCCAAGGCGGCGGCACTCACCGAGGGGAGGCGTCCACGGAGCGTCGCTTGCTTGATCGCGCCCGAAGCGCCCATCCACAGGAAGCTGCAGACAAGGAGGGTGATGAGCATATAAGTGAAATTAATCGGGCTCCCGCTAAGCAGCGGCGGGGCTATGAACCCAACAACCAGGACGATGACGACGATCCTTCCGGCCCAGCCAGCCGCCACTGTCCCCTTTTCCTGGCTTCCCGTCACTTTCCATACCGCGGATTCCACCAACCGCCCTCCGTCAAGGGGCAGACCCGGGAGCACATTGAAAATGCCGATCAACAGATTGGCCCACATGAAGCTGTTGGCCAATTCCTCCGCCACCCCGCCGAAGACGTGGGCCACCACCAGCGGCCAGGCGGCTGCAGCGAGGACAAAGTTGGCGGCGGGTCCTGCCAAGGCCACAAGCACCGAGCGGCCAGGAGACGAAATGAAGCTCTCGAACTGGGTGTGGCCGCCCCACAGATTCAACACGATCTTCTCCGTGGGCCAGTTGAACGCCTTGGCGCTCAAGGCATGGGCGAGTTCGTGGACCAGCACGGAAAGGGCGAGGAGCACCGCATAGGCAAAGGCAACGAAGTACGCTCCGTTTCCCAAGTAGGGGTGCTGAACGAATACGACCGGGCCAACCGCGATCACCGTGAACGCGGCGATGATGAACCAGGAGTACGCAAGGTACACGGGGATTCCCGCGATGCGGC
The DNA here is from genome assembly GCF_058781865.1 of Arthrobacter sp. FW306-1B-F12A. Classification (NCBI taxonomy): domain Bacteria; kingdom Bacillati; phylum Actinomycetota; class Actinomycetes; order Micrococcales; family Micrococcaceae; genus Arthrobacter; species Arthrobacter sp. FW306-1B-F12A. The sequence continues at coordinate 156,530 of NZ_JBYSXD010000002.1, read as the reverse complement.
CGAGCGGAATCCCGTCCTTCCTGCTGCTGCGTGTGCTGTGGCCACCGTTCCGGGGAGTGCTCACTTAGTTTGCCTGTCCAAGGAAAGCCGCGGCGGGCATGGTGGCGGAAGCGCGGGCGGCGACAAGCGCCTCAAGGTCGGAGACCTTCCGTCCCTGCAGGGTGTCCCAGGTTGCCCGGCGGGCATCCTCGGGCAAAGCCATTTGGTGCGGAATTCCCACCGTGACCACCCCGGAGGCGATCGCGGACGCAACGCCCGGCACGGAATCCTCGAGGGCGACGCAGTGATCCACGGTCAGCGCAGGATCCGTGTCCCGGAGCCGCTCGACGGCGGCGAGGTAAGCCTCGGGGTGGGGTTTTCCTCGGCTGACGGTGTCCCCCGTGATGAGGAACTCGAAGTAGGGCTTGGGGAGGTTGGCGACGACTTCCCGCGCCATCGGGCCTTCGGACATCGTCACGAGGGCGCAGCGGACGCCCGATTGATACAGCTCGTCCAGCAGCTCCTTGGCACCGGGCCGCCACGGCACCTCGACGCGGAGGCGGTCGATGACATGGGCGCTCAAGGAGTCAACGATCTCCCGCTTCTCCAGGTTCACTCCAGCCTTTTGGAGAATGCCGGCCGAGTGCATGAGCGATTGCCCTACGAGCTGCATGGCTTGTTCATGGCTCCAGGCGCCTCCGTAGGACTCCACGAGGGTGCGCTCTGCGGCAATCCAATACGGCTCGGTGTCCACCAGGGTGCCATCCATGTCCCATAGCGCGGCTTTGAGCTCGGCTTTTACAAAGGGCTGGGTGGCTGAAGCAAGCATGCCTAAAGTCTACGTGGAAGGAGGCAGGGCGATTGCCGCTCTACGCCCGGGGCGAAGTATGGCCACGCCGGTCCCCGCACGCCATGCATCGGTGGCGGTGTTGGACGTAGGGTGAGTGAATGAACAGTTTGGACGGAGCCCCTGACGGACAGGCCACTTCACCGGAGCCTGAGCGCCTTCTCCAGCCTGTAGCCGAAGGTCAGCGCATCACCGTGATGCTCGCGGCTTTCGAAGGTTGGAACGACGCCGGTGAGGCGGCCAGCGATTCCCTGCACTACTTGAACAAGTTGTGGCAAGGAAGGAAAGTGGCATCCGTTGATGCCGACGACTATTACGACTTCCAGTTCACCAGGCCGACTGTGCGACGCACGGCCGCCGGGACGCGCAAAGTGAAGTGGCCTTCCACGCGCTTGTACAAGGCCAGCGTCCCGGACAGCAACGTCGATGTGGTGTTCGTGCTCGGCACCGAGCCGTCCTACCGCTGGCGTGCCTACACGGCCGAGCTTCTGGTCCACGCTGAAACGCTCAAGGTCGACTATGTGGTGTTGATCGGCGCCCTTCTGGCCGATGTCCCGCACAGCCGCCCAATCCCCGTGAGCACCACCTCGGACGACAGCGGATTGCGGCAGCGGTTGAACCTGGAGGCTTCGCAGTACGAGGGTCCGGTAGGCATTGTGGGCGTGCTGGCGGAATTCGCGCTGCTCGCGGGCTTGCCCACGGTGTCGCTGTGGGCGGCCGTGCCGCACTATGTCGCCCAACCGCCCTCCCCCAAGGCGCAACTGGCCATCTTGAACAGGATCGAGGACCTGCTCCAGGTGCCGCTGGACACCCACGCCCTCAACGAGGAATCCGAGGCCTGGGAGCGGGGCGTGGACGAACTGGCCACCGAAGACCCGGAAATCGCCGCCTACGTGCGGCAGCTCGAGGAGGCCAAGGACACGGCCGACCTGCCGGAGGCCAGTGGCGAATCCATCGCCCGCGAGTTCGAGCGCTATCTCAAGCGCAGGGGCAAGGACAAGCCCTAACCCAACGCGGGGTCACTTACGGCCCGTCCAAGGGGACATTATGGGCCGTAAGTGACCCCGCGTTGCTTAAAGCTCGACGCCGAGCAATCCGTTGATCGCGTCGCTCACCAGGGCGGAATCCAGTGCACTCGGATTAGCGGTAGACGGATTACTGAGAGCCGCCGCGGCCCAGGCATCGACGGCGGCGACCGCGCCGGGAGCATTCAGGTCGTTGGCCAGCTCGGCACGCATCCGCGTCAGCAATTCCGCCGCTGTTCCTTCGGGAGCGATGTCCCGGGCGGCCCGCCACGTGTTGAGGCGTTCCTTGGCCTGGGCGAAGCCTTCATCGGTCCAGGACCAATCCGAGCGGTAGTGGTTGGCCAGGATCGCCAGGCGGATTGCGGCGGGCTCTTCGCCTGCTGCACGGAGCTTGGACACCAGCACCAGGTTGCCCTTGGACTTGCTCATCTTTTCACCGTCCAGGCCCACCATTCCAGCATGGGCGTAGTGGCGTGCCAGGGGAATGCCGCTTAGCGAATACGCGTGTCCGGCGCCCATTTCGTGGTGCGGGAAAACGAGGTCAGATCCGCCGCCCTGCACGGTGAACGGTTCCGGCAGGTACTTCTGCGCGATGACCGTACATTCGATGTGCCAGCCGGGACGTCCGTCACCGAGGCTTGCGCCCGGCCAGCTCGGCTCGCCGTCGCGGGCAACGCGCCATAGCAGGGGATCAAGGGGATTCCGCTTGCCGGAGCGGCCGGGATCGCCGCCGCGCTCGGCGAAAAGCTCGAGCATTTCCACTTCGCCGAGCCCCGAAATGTCCCCGAGGGTCCACGCGTCCGGGCTATCCGACGCCTTGCCGGCTGCCTCGACGTCGTAGTAGACGTCGCCGTCGGGTTCGCCACCCGTGCCGTGCACGCGGTAGGCGAGCTCGTCCGCGATCAATTTCTCGATAGCCGGAACAATCATCGGGATCGCTTCGACGGCTCCGATGTAGTAATTCGGGGCCAGCACATTGAGGGCGTCCATGTCGGTCTGGAAAAGCTCAATCTGGCTCGCAGCCAACTCCCGCCAGTCAACGCCAGTGGCGGTGGCCCGCTCCAGGAGCGGATCGTCGACGTCGGTGACGTTCTGGACGTACGCAACGCGCTGGCCGCTGTCCCGCCATGCCCGGTTGAGCAGGTCGAACGCGACGTAGCTGGCGGCGTGGCCCATGTGGGTGGCGTCGTACGGCGTGATACCGCAGACGTACATGGATTGCTCCGCACGTGGCTCGACCTCCACGAGGGACCCGAGGGCGGTATCGAACAGCCTCAACGGGGGCATGCTGCCGGGTAGTTCAGGCACAGGGCGGGAGATCCACGATTTCACAGCCTCAACCATAGTGCTAGGCGCTGATGACATTGAAACCGAGCAATACATAGAGGGCTAGTCCCAGGAGAATGCGGTACCACACAAAGGCACGGTAGCTGTGGGTGGAAATGAATTTCAGGAACCAGCCAATGATGATGAAGCCCACCACGAAGGCGATGACGGTGGCCAAGGCTGTTTCCGGAAGGCCGAAGGGTCCGGTGATTCCTTCCTTCGAGACCACCTTGTACAGCTGGTACAGGCCGCTGCCGAAGACAGCGGGTATGGCAAGCAGGAACGAATACCGTGCGGCGGCTTCACGCGTGTACCCCATCAAGAGGCCGGCCGTGATGGTTCCGCCGGAGCGGGAGACGCCCGGAATGAGAGCCATGGCCTGGGCCAGCCCGTAAAGGATGCCGTGCTTGACGGTCAATTGGCTCAGCTCGCGTTCCTGCTTGCCCAGGGCGTCGGCCACCGCGAGGATCATGCCAAAGACGATGAGCATCGTGGCGACGATCCACAGGCTGCGCAGGACGGATTCGATCTGGTCCTGGAAGAGCAGGCCGAGCACGATGATAGGCACGCTGCCGAGGATGACCAACCAGCCCATCCGCGCGTCGGGATCGTCCCTGGAGACTTTCCCCCGCAGCGATCCGAACCAGGCGCGGACAATCCTGACGATGTCGCGCCAAAAGAAAACGATGACGGCCGTCTCGGTGCCTAGCTGGGTAATGGCCGTGAAAGCAGCTCCGGGATCCGCCGCATTGGGCAGGAACGAGCCGACAATTCGCAGGTGTGCGCTTGAAGAAATCGGAAGGAATTCTGTCAGGCCCTGCACGAGGCCAAGGAAGGCTGCTTCTATCCAGTTCACGTGAATAGACCCTACGTCATGATCTACCCGATCTCCCCGTAAGCTATCAGCTATGCAGCAGCGTTACGTCGGCAACAGCGGGTTTCGGGTGTCCACCCTTTCCCTGGGCACTATGTCCTGGGCAGAAGAAACGGACGAACAGGATGCACGGGAACTGCTCCATACGTTCATCGCTGCCGGCGGCACCATGATCGATACCGCCGCTTCCTACGCCGGTGGACGGGCCGAAGCCCTGCTGGGTTCCATGCTGGGGGACGTTGTGGCGCGTTCGGAGGTTGTCCTCTCCACGAAAGCGGGCGTCTCGACGTCGGACGGCCGGCGCAGCGTCGATGCGTCCCGCGGATCCATGCTGTCCGCTCTCGACGCCAGCCTCGCCCGCTTGGGAACCGACTACGTGGACATCTGGTTCGCGCACGCTTGGGACGGAAACGTACCGCTCGAGGAAACCCTTTCCGCGCTGGACCTCGCGTTGCGCTCGGGCCGCGCACGGTACGTCGGCATCTCCAACTACAACGGCTGGCAGACCGCCAAGGCTGCGGCGATCGCGGGATTTACCCTGGTGGCCAACCAATCCGAATACTCGCTCCTGCACAGGAAGCCCGAAGACGAACTGGTGCCCGCCATCGAGGACGCCGGCCTCGGCCTCATGGCGTGGGGGCCCCTGGGCCGCGGAGTGCTCAGCGGCAAATACCGCGGACAGATTCCGTCCGAATCACGGGCGGCTGAAGGCCGCCTCAGCGGCTACGTCGAGAAGTACCTCGATGCGCGGGGAGCACGGATCGTCGAAGCGGCAGCAATGGCTGCGCGCGGCTTGGGACGGTCCGCCGTCGATGTTTCCCTGAGCTGGCTGCTCTCGCGCCCTGGGGTATCCACCGCCATAGTGGGCGCACGCAATGCGGTCCAGCTCAAGGAACTGCTCGATGCGCAGCTTTCGCCTCTTCCCGCCGAAATTTCGAGGGCACTGGAAGACGTTTCAGCGATCTGACTCAACTGAAACTCGGGCATTACTGATCGGGCTTACTGGTCGAGGATCTCCAGCTCGTCTTCGTCGAGGAGTTCATTGTTGTCCTCGTCGTCATCTTCTTCATCGTCGTCGAACACCTGAAGTGGTGTGACTTCCGAGTAGGCCTCGTATAGTGAGTCCTCATATACCTCAAAGGCATCTGCAACGGCGAAAAACGCTGCCTCCACAGTGGGATCTCCTTCGCCCCGGCGGGCGGAAGCGGCAATCAGGTGCTCTTCCAAGGCTGCTGTCAATGACTGAAGCGCGACACGCGGATCGATGCTCATGACTTCACGTTAGCCCGAAAAAGACGAAAATGGAGAGGGATGAGAGAACAATTTCTGAGCAGTTCAGTGGAGCGTCAGCGGGACTACGCAAGGCAGTACGAGTACCTCGTACTGACTGTCAGCCCTGACGATTCCTTGCCCGAGGCGCGGCGTCGGCTCGTGGAGCACTCCGAATACGGCAAGTGGGAACTGGAGCGGAGCATCCTCTATATCGGCGGCGGTCGCCGGTTCTGGCTGCGCCGCAGAGTACTCAACGTACAGCGCACCGTGTAAGCAGCACGGCCGTTATTTCAGGGTCCCCGCTCCAGTGTTCGAGCGTTTCAGCTTTCGAGCGGACCAAGCCACGCGTTGGCAACTGTGGTGTGCGCGGATTCCTCATTGGAGGGATGGAAGATCCCGGCCAGCACATCGCGGTACAGCCGTTCGAGTTCGGAGCCCCGGAAGTAGCTGGAGCCTCCCGAAACTCGTATCGCCACGTCCACGATGGTCCGGGCGTTCTCCGTGGCCCGCACTTTGAGCCCCACGAACTTGGGAAACCACTGCGACCCGTGATCGACCAGGGCATCCACGTCACGGGCCACCGACGCCAAATGCGGCTGGATGGAATCCATTCCCATGGCGGCGTCGGCAATCTTCCAGCGGATGTCCGGGTCCTGCGAAAAGCTTCGGCCCCCGTACTTGGCCGAGGTACGGCGCTTGACGGCCTCGACCGCCAGCGTGAATGCCCGCTCCGCGATGCCTGTGTAGACCGCGGCAAGCAGCGTTTCGAAGCACGCGAAGATCGCGAAGATCAACGGATCCTGGTTGGGTCCTACGGGCAGTTTCCGGAAGATCCGTTCCGGCGGCACCATGGCGCCGTGGAGGAGCGTGGTGTTCGATTGGCTTGCCCGCATGCCCAGGGTGTCCCAGTCATTCAGTGTCTCGTGGCCGGGTGCGTCGCGTTGGATAAAGCCGAAAACCAGCTCACCACTCCCCTCCCGTGCGCCGCCATCCTTGCCGAAGATGCCGAGGCGGGTCCATGCCGGCGACAAGCTCGTGAAGATCTTCCGCCCGGTGAAGCTGTACCCGCCGTCCAGCTGCGGTTCCGCCGTGGTCCCTGAGTCGAAGAGCAGGGAGTCATTTCCGGGCTCGGAAATCCCGAAGGCAAAGACCTCGCCGTGTCCGGACTCCTTCAGCACAAAGTCGAGGGAGCCGTCGCCGCGCCTCGCCAGGACGTGCGCGACGCCGGTCCAGACAAGGTGCATGTTGACGGCCAACGCCGTGGCCGGGGCAGCCGTGGCAAGCCGGCGCTGAAGCGCCGCCGCGGCTTCGAGCCCGAGCCCCAGTCCGCCGTCGGACTCCGGGACGAAGATCTTCAGGTATCCCGCCGCGGCGAGCTCCTCAAGATCCTCGTGGAAGAACGAGTTGTTCTGGTCGTACCCCGCTGCGCGGTCCCGGATGCGACGGAGCATCTCGTCCGGCAGGATCTCTTCGGGGGTCAAGGCGTTCTCCCTAGTAGTTGCTGAGCAGGGTGTTGAGCACCCTGGACCCGAACTTGAGCGAATCGGCAGGAACGCGTTCGTCGACCCCGTGGAACATGCCAGTGAAGTCGAGTTCCTCCGGGAGCATCAACGGGGCGAATCCGTAGCCCGTGATGCCGATCTTGCTGAGCGACTTGTTGTCGGTGCCGCCGGACAAGGTGTAGGGCAGCACTTTGGCGCCGGGGTCTTCCGAGTGCAAGGCATCGATCATGGCGTCGACCAGGTTGCCGGCAAACGGCACTTCCAGGGACACGTCTTTGTTGACGTAGCTGACCTCCACGCCGTCTCCGGCGAGTTTCTTGACGGTTTCGAAGACCATCTCCTGCTGGCCGGGGAGCGTGCGGCAGTCCACCAGCGCTTCGGCCGATTCGGGGATGACGTTGTGCTTGTATCCGGAGCTCAGCAGCGTGGGGTTCGAGGTGTTTTGAAGGGTGGCTCCGACGAAGCGGGCGACGGTGCCGAGTTCCTTCAGCAGGGCCTCGGGATTGTCCGGATCGAACTCGACGCCGGTCAGTTCCGTCACGCCGTCGAGGAACTGACGGGTAGTGGGGGTCAGCTCAATCGGCCAGGGGTATTCGCCGATCCTCGTGACTGCCCCGGCCAGGCGGGTGATCGCGTTGTCGGTGTTGATTTGCGAGCCGTGCCCGGCACGGCCGTGCGCCACAAGGCGCAGCCAGGAAAGTCCCTTCTCCGCGGTCTGCAGCAGGTAGGTGCGCTGGCCCCCGATGGTGGCCGAGAACCCACCTACCTCGGAGATCGCTTCCGTTGCGCCGTCGAAGAGTTCCCTGCGATGCTCGACGGCGTAGCGCGCGCCGTGGTTGCCCCCGGCTTCCTCGTCGGCGAAGAAGGCAAAGATGATGTCGCGCTTGGGCTTGCGTCCCGTCCGGGCGAAGTCACGCATGACCGCGAGGATCATGGCGTCCATGTCCTTCATGTCCACGGCGCCGCGTCCCCAGATGAGTCCATCCTTGAGTTCGCCGCTGAAGGGATCCACGGACCACTGGTCCTTGAGCGCCGGAACCACGTCGAGGTGGCCGTGCACCACCAGGGCGCCGGCCGAGGGGTCCTCCCCGGCCATGCGCGTGACAACATTGGCCCGGCCCGGAGCCGACTCGAAGATTTCCGCGTCCAATCCAACTTCATTAATAAGCGCCGCCGTGTATTCCGCTGCGGCGCGTTCGCCAGGACCGGAATCGTCACCGAAGTTCGAGGTGTCTATGCGGATGAGTTCCTGGCAGATCCGGACTACTTCGTCCTCGGGTCGGATATCAGTCATGGAACTCTCCTTGCTGGCTGGGATGGACGTACTCCGGCGGGAAGGCAGATGGTGCGGACGCTCCCCGCGCGCTTCCCCCAGCCTACCCACCGCATGCCCGTTTGGCCGCGCGCTTTCCCGCGTTTTGGCGCGGATTGGCGAGGCCCAATTGCCGTTGACAGCGCCGTCTCGAGCTCCGGTTTTTTTATTTCCCAGAAACCGTGTTAGAGTTTTTCTCGCTGCTTCGGAGGAAAGAGAAGCGCCGAGAGGCGCAGAACGAACGCTCCGAACACCACCTGCGCGGGTGGCGGAATGGCAGACGCGCTAGCTTGAGGTGCTAGTCCTCGAAAGGGGGTGGGGGTTCAAGTCCCCCTCCGCGCACAATTGCGAGGCCTGGAATTCTGAGAATTCCAGGCCTTGTTTGTTTAACCTGAATTTGCCTTTTCGGACGCTAATGCGGCGTTCATCACATTTATTAAATTGCATTACCGGGAATTCACCACCGGCAATGAATCCGCCGTCGAACCCGGCTCCGGGACCCGGCTCTGAATCCGGCTCCGCCAGGCGCGACGACGGCGGCCGCCCGCGTGGGTGACCGCCGTCGTCGTAGTTGTTGTTGGACCCTGGACCGTGACCCTGAAGCTTGCCCCTGAACCTGGAACCCGAAACCGGCGCCCTACAGCGCCGTCACGGATCCGCTGAAGTGCCTCCTGCCGCTTCGCGGGTTCCAGGCCACGTAGTCCGAACGCTCCCACGAGCCTGACGCGGAGTGGACCGTGCCGATTTCCAGGGCCACCCGCGCCGGAAGGAACACCGGCGCCTCGAAGTTCACGTCCCACCGGAACGCTTCCGACTTCACCGAGCCCACGTCAGCCAAGGCCCGGGACGCAAGGTACATGCCGTGCGCGATCGACCGCGGCAGGCCCAACGCCTTGGCCGAGAGCAGGCTCAAGTGGATCGGATTGAAGTCCCCGGATACGGCGGCGTACAGGCGGCCGGTATCCACTCCGAGCTGCCAGACGGCGGTTGGTGCGGGCGCCCTGAACTCCGGTGGAGCGGCGGCCGCGGCGGCCTTGTCGACTCCCGGAAGGAAGACCCCCTTGGCGAGGTACGTCGAGACGCCGCGCCAGAGCAAGGCCCCGCCGTTGCTTGACCGGACTTCGGCGACGACGTCCAGCTGGGTTCCAGCCCTGTGGCCGCGCATGTGCTCTGCCCAGGACCGGACGTCGAGCGGCTCACTGAACTGGACTGCCCGCAATTGCTCCACATGGTTCTTCAAATGGATCATCCCCAGCAAGGGAAGCGGGAAGTCGTCCCGGTTAAGCACGCTCATGGCAACCGGGAACGCAAGGGCATGGATGAAGCCCGCCGGCAGTGCGTCACTCGCTGTCTCCCCGATCAGGTGCTGGTAGGCGGTGAGGTTCGCGACGTCGGCCCGCACCCCGCGGACCTCGTGGCTCCCGTGGGGCAGCGCGATGGCTGCCTGGAACCCCATCACCCTCCGCCGTGCCGCCGTCGCCGCCGCGTTCACATACAGCTTAGAGAGGGACGGCAGTTCCCCCAGGATGAGCGGTTGTTCCGTAGTCATGCACCCACCAGGTTCTGTCCACAGACCCTGAGCACTTCTCCCGTGATTCCACCGGCCTCGTCCGATGCCAGGAACGCGATTGCCTCTGCCACGTCGCCGGGCAGGCCTCCCTGCTGCAGCGAATTAAGCCTGCGGGCTACTTCCCTGGTAGCGAAGGGGATCCGGGCGGTCATGTCTGTCTCTATGAAGCCGGGCGCGACGGCGTTGATGGAGCTGCCGCGTTCAGCCAGCAAGGGCGCCGTGGCCCTCACCATGCCGATCACTCCCCCTTTGGATGCGGCGTAGTTTGTCTGCCCGCGGTTGCCCGCGATGCCGCTCGTAGAGGCCACGGATACGATCCGCGGGGTTTTGTGGAGCTGGTCCGCACCAAGGAGTGCCTCGTTGATTCTCAACTGCGAGGCGATGTTCACGCCGATGACGGAATTCCAGCGGCCCTCATCCATGTTGGCCAGGAGCTTGTCCCGGGTAATACCCGCGTTGTGGATGACGATGTCCAGCGCGCCATGGCGTTCCACGGCGTGGTCGATGATCCGCCTCCCGGCGTCCCCGGCCGTGATGTCCAATTGCAGGGCAGTGCCATGAACCTCGTTGGCGACGGCGGCGAGGTGGTCACCCGCCGCGGGAATATCCACCACCACGAGCCGGGCGCCGTCCCGGTGCAGCGTCCGTGCGATCGCCGCGCCGATCCCACGGGCGGCTCCCGTCACGACGGCGACCTTCCCGGCCAAGGGCTTGTCGGGGTCGGCGGAAAGTTGGCCGGCGCCTGAGGTAACGGTCAAGAACTGACCATCCACGAACGCGGACCGGCCGGACAGGAAGAAGCGCAGCGCGCCGAGCGTGCTCGGGCTCGTGGTGCCGGCACCGTCCCCGAGGAGAATGCCGTTGGCCGTGGCACCCGCCCGGAGTTCCTTGGCGAGCGAACGCAGCAGCCCGTCGACGCCTTGACGGCCGGCGGCAACAGCCGGGGTGGCAGCGGACGCCGAGGTGCGGGAGATCGTGACCACCCGCGCGCCCGGGGCCAAATCGCGGAGCGACGGAGCCGCAGTGAGAACCGGTCCGGCAAGCTCTTCCGGATGCTCGACGGCGTCAAGCACCAGGACGATCGCACCCAGCTTTTCCTTGGGCAAGGCGGAACGCCGAACGTCGAGGCCCCAGCCCGCCAGGGCGGCAGCCAAGTCGTCGGAGCCGGCGGTTCTGCCGTTGCCGCTCCCGAGTACCAGGACCGGACCCGGAACCAGCGGCTCTCCCTCTTTGTACCTCCGGAGCACGGCAGGTTGGGGCAGTCCGAGCTTTTTGGCCAGGTCCTTGCCGATCCCGTGGCTGACAAACTGCGTGTATTTGTCCGTCATGCCGGTTACCGACCTTCCGGAGCGGAGTAGGCCTCGAGGATCGCGACGACGCCCTGCCCTCCGGCAGCGCAGATGGAAATGAGTCCGCGCGCAGGGCGGCCGTCAACCGGGCCGTTGTCGTGGAGCATCTTCGCCAGCGAAGCCACGATGCGTCCTCCAGTGGCGGCAAAAGGATGGCCGGCGGCGAGGGACGAGCCATTGACGTTGAGCTTGGCGCGGTCGATCTTGCCGAACGCACCGTCCAGTCCCAGCCTGGTTCGGCCGAATTCCTCGTCTTCCCATGCGGCGAGCGTGCTCAGGACGGTGCCCGCGAAGGCTTCGTGGATTTCGAAGAAGTCGATGTCTTCGAAGGACAGCCCGTTGCGTGCGAGGAGTCGCGGTACCGCAAAGGCCGGGGCCATGAGGAGTCCGTCCTTGCCGTGGACGAAATCGACGGCGGCCGCCTCTCCGTCAACGACGACGGCCAGCTTGGGCAGGCCACGGGCGTCAGCCCAGTCCTCAGTGCCGAGGAGCACCGTGGAGGCGCCGTCCGTGAGCGGAGTCGAGTTGCCGGCCGTCATGGTGGCCTCCGCGCCAAGGCTCTTGCCGAAGACGGGCTTGAGGGTGGCCAACTTCTCCATGGACGTATCGGGCCGGAGGTTCGAATCACGGCTCAGCCCGCGGTATGGAGTGACGAGGTCATCGAAGAAGCCACGATCGTAGGCCGCGGCGAGGTTGTGGTGGCTGTTGAACGCGATCTCGTCCTGGGCTTCGCGGCTGATCTTCCATTGGGCCGTGGTCAGCGCCTGGTGTTCTCCCATCGAGAGGCCGGTACGCGGTTCCCCTGTGTTCGGAGCATCCGGGGCGAGGTCCTTGGGACGCAGCCGCGAGAGGACCTTGAGCCGATCGGGCAGGGACTTGGCGCGATTGAGGTCGAGCAGGACCTCGCGGAGGCCCTCGCTGACGGCAATCGGGGCATCGGAGGCAGAGTCGACGCCGCCGGCGATGGCCGAGTCGATCTGGCCAAGCTTGATCTTGTTGGCGAGGCCCAGGACGGTTTCAAGGCCGGTGGCGCACGCCTGCTGGAGATCGTAGGCGGGTGTCTCCGGCGAAAGGGCCGAGCCAAGCACCGCTTCGCGTGTCAGGTTGAAGTCGCGGGAGTGCTTCAGGACAGCTCCGGCTGCGACTTCACCGATCCGTTCCTCCTGAAGGCCGAAGCGTGCGATCAGCCCGTCCAGTGCAGCCGTCAGCATGTCCTGGTTCGAGGATTTGGTGTAGGCGCCCCCGGTACGGGCAAAGGGGATCCTGTTCCCGCCAACCACCACTGCCTTGCGGACTGTACCCGGGGCTACCGGGGATTCGTGTGGCGCGCTCGCGGAATGTGCTGCTGCAGGCATGCGTTGCTCCTTAGATCACATCGGGTTACTGATACCCAGCGTACCTGATACGCTGAGTATCGTGAACATCCCCAGCCCAGGACTTCCCGCCGACCGCGACGCCGTGACCCCGCCCCCCGCGGACAGCGAGGCTCCCGCCGTCGACGGCCGTGCCGCCCGCTGGCAGGTCCACCGCGAAGAACGCCGGCGGGAACTCATCAAGGCCGCCCGCAAAGCCGTCCATGCACTGGGCAGCGACGCCTCCATGGAGGACATCGCGACCGCGGCCAGCACCTCCAAGTCGGTGTACTACCGCTATTTCGGGGACAAAGCCGGCTTGCAGCAAGCCATGGGCGAAGTAGTCCTCGGACAAATGCAACGACGAATGAAGGAAGCGGCAGAAAGCGCTCAAACTCCCCGCGAAGGCCTGTTCGCCATGGTTTCCGCGTACCTGCAGATGGCGGAGTCCAGCCCCGCCGTCTACGCGTTCATCACGCGGCTCTCGCAAGGGGAACCATCGGCGCAAGACGCCATCGCAGCTTCGGGAGCCCTTGGCCACTTCTTCGAATCAATCAGCGCCATGATCGCCAGGCCCATGCGGGAACACCTGGGGGCGGAAAAGGAAGCGTTGATCGACTACTGGCCCACCGCCGCCATCGGGCTTGTCCGCAATGCCGGCGAGAGGTGGCTCGGCAGTCCCGCCTCCCCCGCTAAGCCCGACCAGGAAACCATGGCGGCCCGGATCACCGATTGGCTGTGCGTGGGAATCGCCCCGGAACTCAAGATCAACTCCCCTGAATATCAGCAATGACTCCACGTTGTTCGGAACCAAAGAAGGAATGACCATGACTGAAGTAGTGGACCGCACCTCCTCCAGCAACCGGGTGGCCGCGGAAACGGCTGCAACCACACAGCCAGTTGAGCCCGCCCCCACGGTGGACGTAGCGGCCCTTGGCGAACTGCTGCTCGGCAAGTGGGCCCACATCCGGCACACGGCACGTGACCTCGCGGGCCGCCCCGAGGTGCACAAGATCGAAGGCTTGACGCATACCGAGCACCGCAAGCGCGTCTTCGGGCAGCTCAAGTACCTCGTGGACAACAACGCCGTGCACCGGGCTTTCCCCACCAGCCTGGGCGGTTCGGATGACCACGGCGGCAACATCGCCGGCTTCGAGGAGCTCGTCACTGCCGATCCATCACTGCAGATCAAGGCCGGCGTCCAGTGGGGCCTCTTCGGTTCAGCCGTGATGCACCTCGGCACGAAAGAGCACCAGGACAAATGGCTGCCCGGGATCATGAGCCTGGAGATCCCCGGCTGCTTCGCCATGACCGAAACCGGGCACGGCTCCGATGTTGCGAGCATTGCCACCACGGCCACCTACGACGAGGCCACCCAGGAGTTCGTCATCAACACTCCGTTCCGCGCCGCGTGGAAGGACTACATCGGCAACGCAGCCGAGGATGGCCTGGCCGCCGTCGTATTCGCCAAACTGGTCACCCGCAATGTGAACCATGGCGTCCACGCGTTCTATGTCGAGCTGAGGGACCCGGACACCAAAGAGTTCCTGCCCGGAATCGGCGGCGAGGACGACGGCATCAAGGGCGGGCTCAACGGGATCGACAACGGCCGCCTCCACTTCACCGACGTCCGCGTCCCGCGCACCAGCCTGCTCAACCGTTACGGCAACGTCGCCCCCGACGGCGAATACACCTCGCCGATCGCCAGCCCGGGACGGCGCTTCTTCACGATGCTCGGTACTTTGGTGCAAGGCCGGGTCTCCCTCGACGGAGCCGCAGTCGCAGCCAGCAAGGTGGCCTTGACGACAGCCATCCGGTACGCCGCCGAACGGCGCCAGTTCAACGCCTCATCCCCCACGGACGAGGAAGTACTGCTGGACTACCAGCGGCACCAGCGCCGCTTGTTCACTCGCCTTGCCACCACCGTTGCGGCGAGCTTCGCGCATGAGCAGCTGCTCGAAAAGTTCGACGACGTCTTCTCCGGCCGGCACGACACTGACGCCGACCGCCAGGACCTCGAGACCCTGGCCGCCGCCCTCAAGCCCATGAGCACCTGGCACGCCCTCGACACCCTGCAAGAGTGCCGCGAGGCCTGCGGCGGCGCCGGATTCCTGATCGAGAACCGATTCGCCTCGCTGCGTGCGGACCTGGACGTCTATGCCACTTTCGAAGGTGACAACACCGTGCTTCTGCAGCTCGTGGCTAAGCGCCTCCTGGCGGACTATGCCAAAGAGCTCCGCAATGTCGACTTTGGCGTGCTGGCCCGCTTCGTCGCTGCCCAGGCTGCCGACGTCGCCATCAACCGGACCGGCCTGCGGCAAGTGGCGCAGTTCGTGGCGGACACCGGATCAGTCCAGAAGGCTGCTTTGGCCCTGCGGGACGAGGAAGGCCAACGCACGCTCCTGACGGACCGGGTGCAGTCCATGGTGGCGGAGGTCGGTTCGGCGCTCAAGGGTGCGAACAAGCTTCCGCAGCACCAAGGCGCCGCCCTGTTCAACCAGCACCAGGACGATCTGATTGAAGCCGCCCAGGCCCACGCCGAGCTACTGCAATGGGAAGCGTTCACGGAAGCCCTTGGCAAGGTCGGCGATCCGGGCACCTTGCGAGTACTGACCTGGCTCCGCGACCTGTTCGGCCTTTCGCTCATTGAGAAGCACTTGTCCTGGTACCTCATGAACGGCCGCCTCTCCATGCAGCGCGGACGCACTGTGGGGGCCTACATCAACAGGCTGCTCGTCAAGATCCGTCCCCACGCCCTGGACCTGGTCGATTCCTTCGGCTACGGTCCGGAGCACTTGCGGGCGGCCATCGCCTCGGGGGCCGAGAAGGAACGCCAGGACGAAGCCCGGGGCTACTTCCAGGCGCAGAGGGCTAGCGGCGAGGCACCCGCCGAGGAGAAGAGCCTCCTCGCCTTGAAGGGAAGAAAATCCAGCTAGCATCCTGCCGTGACCGGCCGGTGAACATCTGCCGAATCCTTTAACGACGGCGGCGCCGCACCCCTCAGCGGGGGTGCGGCGCCGCCGTCGTTCTTCCCCAACTGACTCGCATTTGTTGTCGTTATGAGCCCTCATAACGACACTTACTGCGAGTCAGTTGGGCTGGTGGGCTACTGGGTGAGGACCGAGCGATAGACCTCAAGGGTTGTTTCGGTGATCGATTCCCAGGAAAAGTGTTCCTCCGCCCGGACGCGGCCCGCGGCGCCCATGACCTTGGCTCGCGCAGGATCGGACACCACCTCGTTGAGGGCGGCGGCGAAATCTGCGACGAACTTTTCGGGATCCAGCGGGGTGCCGGTACCGTCCGTGACCTGCTCCAGTTCCACCAGCAGTCCTGTTTCACCGTGCTGAACCACTTCGGGGATGCCGCCTGTAGCGCTGGCCACCACGGCTGCGCCACATGCCATGGCCTCAAGGTTGACGATGCCGAGGGGTTCGTAGATCGACGGGCAGGCGAAGGCCGTGGCATGGCTGAGGACCTGGATGAGCTCATGCCGCGGAAGCATGCGTTCGATGACCAGGACACCTTCGCGCTTGCCCTGCAATTCCTCGATGAGCCGGGCCGTTTCGGCCGCGAGTTCCGGAGTGTCCGCCGCGCCCAAGCACAGCACAAGCTGCACATCGTCGGGCAGGCTGGCCGCAGCCTTCAGGAGGTAAGGAACGCCCTTCTGCCGGGTGTTGCGCCCGACGAAGACCACACTCGGCTTGGCGGGGTCGATGCCGAGGGCACGGATTGCGTCTTCGCCTTCGTCCGGCTGCCACATGTCGACGTCGATGCCGTTGTGGACCACGCGGACCTTGGCGGGATCCACGTTCGGATAGCTGCGCAGGATGTCCTTCCGCATGCCTTCCGAGACGGCGATGATAGCGGCGGCAGCCTCATAGGCGGTTTTTTCAACCCATGAGGACAACGCGTAGCCGCCACCCAACTGCTCCGCTTTCCATGGGCGCAACGGCTCCAGGCTATGTGCGCTGAGCACGTGGGGTATCCCATGCAACAGGGACGCCAGGTGGCCGGCCATGTTGGCGTACCAGGTATGGGAATGGACCAGGTCCGCTCCGGCGATGTCCGGCACGATGCGCAAATCCACGCCAAGGGTCTGGACAGCGGCATTGGCCGCGCCCAGATCATCCGGTGTGGAATACGACGTCACCGTTGCCCCGTGGAAGTCCGCATCACGGGGCGCGCCAAAGGCGCGCACCTGCAGATCCACGTGCTTCGCCAAGACGCGGCTGAGCTCGGCAACATGCACACCGGCCCCGCCATAGATTTCGGGTGGAAACTCTTTAGTCACAATGTCTACGCGCACGCTACCTAACGTAGTCCTTCCGGAGTATGTGTTCTAGTGTGAAAGGGTCCGGCAACCCGGGCTTTTTTCGGGGGCTACAAAGACGTACAGGGAGAGCAAACACCATGGCGTTGAAGAAAGTATTGTCAATTGTGTTGGCAGGCGGCGAAGGAAACCGCCTTATGCCATTGACGGCAGACAGGGCAAAACCTGCGGTGCCGTTTGCGGGGGGCTATCGGTTGATCGATTTCGCTCTCTCGAATCTGGTCAATTCCGGGTACCTCCAGATCGTGGTGCTGACCCAGTACAAGTCGCACAGTCTTGACCGCCACATCTCCGAGACCTGGCGGATGTCCACCCAGCTGGGAAGATATGTCGCCTCGGTTCCGGCCCAGCAGCGCGTGGGCAAGAGCTGGTTCCTCGGCAGCGCGAATGCCATCTACCAGTCCCTGAACCTGATTCACGACGCCAACCCGGACATTGTGGTGGTTGTCGGAGCGGACCACGTCTACCGCATGGACTTCCAGCAAATGGTTCAACAGCACGTTGCGAGCGGAGCCAAGGCCACGGTTGCGGCCGTCCGCCAGCCGCTGAACATGGCCAACCAGTTCGGCGTCATCGAGGTCGACAAGAACGATCCCCAGAAGATCTCGGCGTTCGTGGAAAAGCCCGCTGAAACGGAAGGCCTCGCCGCCGATCCCTCGCAGTTCCTTGCTTCCATGGGCAACTATGTCTTTGACGCCGATGCCCTGGTGGAAGCACTTCGCATCGATGCGGAGCGCTTGGACACCAAGCACGACATGGGCGGCGACATCATCCCCTATTTCGTGTCCCAGGGTGAGGCCGGCGTCTACGACTTCACGCTCAACGACATTCCCGGATCCACCGACCGCGACCGCACCTACTGGCGTGACGTTGGAACCATCGATTCGTTCTATGACGCCCACATGGACCTGATTTCCCCGGTCCCCGTGTTCAACCTGTACAACTCGGAATGGCCCATCTACACGCGGCAGAGCATCTCTCCGCCGGCCAAGTTCGTCCGGGGAGACAACAACACGGTCGGCACCGCTTTGGACTCCATCGTGGCCAGCGGCTCGGTGATCTCCGGAGGAATCGTGGAAGGATCCGTCCTCTCCAACGATGTCTACGTTGGACCGGCCAGCAGGATCCAGGACTCGGTGCTGATGGACAAGGTGCGCATCGGTGAAGGCGCCGTCATCAAGCGGGCCATCATCGACAAGAACGTGAAGGTTCCTGCCGGGGCCGCCATTGGATTGGATGCCGACCTCGACCGCGCGCGCGGCTTCAAGGTCACCGAATCCGGAATCACCGTACTCGCCAAGGGTCAGGTAGTACCGGAGCCTGACGGTTCCGAGCTTGCCCTGGCTGCCGAGTACCGCCGCTCGGTGCCGGAAGCAATCAAGGCTGCCACGGAGAAGTTCCCCGACATCAGGGACTCCGCGGAGCAGGTCACGAAAATCCAGGCGGACTCGGTAGAGGTCTGACCCGGAACACCGGAACCAGGATAGCCCCCGGCCTCCCGGCCGACAGCAGGCCTCCAGCCTCTGTTGCCCGGGAGGCTTTGCTGTGCCTGACCCTGTAAAATTGACCCAATGAGCCCCGCCGATTTGACGCCTGAAGAAATCCAGGCCTGCCTCAAGGTCTTGAACACCATCCACGCCTACGACGAGGAGCACCCGGACTACGTCGCAATCCGTCGTGCCACGGGAAAGATGTTCAAAGCCGTCAAGCGGCATCGCCGGGTCGCCAAACGGGACGAGATCGCGGAAGCCGACCGCGCCGTCATCGCACTGACCGCCACCGCGGCCCCGGACAGGATCGACGACGAAACCCGCGGCAACAAGCTGGCAACCTCGGCGACGGGCGAAATCGCCGGCCACCTCATCCGTTCCAGGCCCTGCTACATCTGCAAGCAGCACTACACGCAGGTAGACGCGTTCTACCACCAGTTGTGCCCGGAATGTGCGGCCTTCAGCCACAGCAAGCGCGATGCCCGCACCGACCTCAGCGGACGCCGCGCCCTCCTCACGGGCGGGCGCGCCAAGATCGGCATGTACATCGCCCTCCGCTTGCTCCGCGACGGCGCACACACGACGATCACCACCCGCTTCCCCAAAGACGCGGCACGACGCTTCGCCGCCATGGAAGACAGTGCTGACTGGTTGCACCGGCTCAGGATTGTGGGCATCGACCTCCGGGACCCCTCACAGGTCATGGCCCTCACCGATTCCCTCAACGAAGCCGGCCCGCTCGATATCATCATCAACAACGCCGCCCAGACCGTCCGGCGTTCGGGGAATGCGTACAAGCCCTTGGTGGATGCCGAGGACGAGCCGCTGCCTGAGGCCTTGGAGGCAGCCAACGGCGGCCCCGAACTCGTCACCTTCGGGCATGCCCACGACAAACACCCGTTGGCCATCACCCACAGCGTCACGGAACATCCCGTGCTCGCGGGAGATGCGATTACCTCGCTCGCGCTGTCCACGGGCTCCGCGTCGTTGGAGCGGATAGCGACAGGCACCGCGATCGACGCCGGCGGCCTGGTTCCCGACCTCGCGGCCATCAATAGCTGGACCCAGGTGGTGGACGAAGTAGACCCGTTGGAGATGCTTGAGGTTCAACTCTGCAACGTCACGGCGCCGTTCCTCTTGGTGAGTCGGCTTCGCGGGGCCATGAAGCGTTCCACGGCACGCAGGAAATACATCGTGAACGTCTCGGCCATGGAAGGGCAGTTCTCCCGCGCCTACAAGGGCCCCGGGCACCCGCACACAAACATGGCAAAGGCCGCGTTGAACATGATGACGCGGACCAGTGCACAAGAGATGCTGGACAGCGACGGGATCCTGATGACCGCCGTCGACACCGGATGGATCACGGACGAACGCCCGCATTACACCAAAGTGCGGCTAATGGAGGAAGGCTTCCACGCGCCGCTCGACCTCGTGGATGGAGCGGCGCGTGTCTACGATCCCATCGTCATGGGCGAAAACGGCGAAGACCAGTACGGCGTCTTCCTGAAGGACTACAAGCCTTCCCCCTGGTAAATCCCAGGCGGAGGGCCGCGGTCCTGCTACGTGAGCCGGGTTATCTCGACAGTGACGGTGAGGCCTGAGCCGCCGCCCCCGGACAAGATCCCCTTCAAGGGCGGAACATCCCGGTAATCCCGGCCCCGCGCCACGGTGACGTGGAGATCTCCGGCAGGCTTGTGGTTGGTGGGATCCCAGCTGCGCCATTCGCCGTCCCACCATTCCAGCCACGCGTGGGATTGACCCGCGACGGTTTCGCCGATCTCTGCCGTGGGCCGCGGATGGATGTACCCGGACACGTACCGGGCCGGGATGCCGCAGCTGCGGAGTGAGCCGATAGCCAAGTGGGCCAGGTCCTGGCAGACTCCTTGACGCTGGTTCCAGGCTTCTTCGGCGTTGGTGGTGACGCCCGTGGTGCCCTTCACATAGCTCATTTCGCCGCGCATCCATTCGAAAATGGCCATGGCTGTCTCGTGCGGATTCTTGCCGGCGACGACGGCGGGAATGATGCCGAGGACTTCCTCCCCCGGACCCGTGAGCTGCGACTGGGGCAGCCAGTCGCTGAACTGGTCCCGGATCTCGTCGGAAGCCATCACATCCCAGCCCACAATCTCGTCGTCCAGGGCGACCCGCTCCACCCGGTGGACCTCAACGGTGGTGGTTGCCACCACTTCGAGGCGCTCGTGCGGCATCTGCATATCGAAGGCGGTGACGCGGGTGCCCCAATAGTCACGGTAGGTGCTCACGGCAGCTTGCGACGGCGTGATCTTCAGCGAGGATTCAAGCACCACCTGTTGCGGATCGGTCAACGGGGTCATGCGTGCCTCGTTGTACGACAGGGTCACTCGGCGGTTGTATTTGTAGGCCGTCTTGTGGACGATGCTCAGCCGGGTCATGAAACTTCTCCCACCCAGGCCAGTTCATCCGCCTGATTGAAGTACTTACGGGAAATCGCGTCGGAGGCCTGCGTGACGGCTTTCTGCACCCGGTCCATGTGCTCGGGCAGCTCGGACATGAGATCGTCCGTGCGATGGAACTCAAGGAAGGTACGGGCCTGGCCGACGATCCGACGGGCGTCGTTGATGAAGCCCACCCGCTGGGCGGAGGGATCCAGCTTGGCCAGGCATTCGTCGGCGTCGCGCAGGGCGAAGACGATGGAGCGGGGAAACAAACGGTCCAGCAGGAGGAACTCCGCGGCGTGTTGGTCTCCGAACGCCGCACGGCGGGTCCGAAGGAACGACTCGTAGGCGCCGGCGCAACGCAACATGTTCACCCAGGACATTCCGGCGGAGAGCACATCCCGGGTGGAGAGCATCCGCGCGGTCATGTCGGCGCGTTCGAGCGAGCGGCCGAGGACCAGGAAGAGCCAGCTTTCGTCGTGGCTCACCGTGGTGTCCGCGAGGCCCCTGACCATTGCGGTGCGTTCCAGGACCCAGTTGCAGAAGCGGTACGTACCCACGACGTCTTTACGGTGCTGGTTCAGCCCGTAATAGGTGGTGTTGAGGCTCTCCCACAATGACGAGGACACAGTCTCGCGCGCGCGCCGCGCATTTTCACGCGCGGCCCCCAGGGACCCGGCAATCGAGGTGGCACTCGTCTTGTCGTAGGCGAGGGCGTGCAGCAGCTCCGGCAAGCCGAATTCCTCGCTCTGTGGCCGGGCGCCCATGACAGCCAGGAGTTCCCTCGCCACACTGCGTTGCTCCTCGAGCGGAAGGTGGTTTAGGCGTTCTAGATGGACGTCCAGGATTCTGGCCGTTCCGTCGGCCCGCTCCACGTAACGGCCGATCCAGAAAAGGGATTCAGCAATACGGCTCAGCATGAGGCTGTGCCTCCTTCGGGTCCTGCGTTGTGACGATGAATGTATCCTGCTCCGGCACCATAGCGTGACGGATCACTGCTGCTGGTCCGATTGGCGGTCCCGCCAGTTGCTTTCGACGGGCCAGACCGAGACCTGTTCACGCACCGTGATGGAGGAACGGGGCAGTTCGACGGCGGGCAATTGCGGGGAGTCGGAGAGTACCCACGTGTCCTTGGAACCGCCGCCTTGGGAAGAGTTCACGATCAACGAGCCCTCCTTCAGTGCCACCCGGGTCAGCCCGCCCGGCAGCACCCAGACGTCGTCGCCGTCGTTGACCGCGAACGGACGCAAGTCCACGTGGCGGGGCCCGAAGCGGTCTCCCGAGAGGGTGGGCACGGTGGAAAGCTGCAGCACGGGCTGCGCGATCCAGCCTCGCGGATCCGCCAGCACCCGCTTCCGCAAGGCGTCCAGCTCGTCCCGTGAAGCATCCGGACCGATCACCAGGCCCTTGCCCCCGGAACCGTCCACCGGCTTGACCACGAGTTCCTCGAGCCGGTCCAGGACCTGCTCGCGGGCTTCCTTCTCCTCCAGCCGGAAAGTCTCCACGTTCGCGATCACCGGCTCTTCGTGCAGGTAGTACCGGATCAGGTCCGGCACGTAGGAATAGACCAGCTTGTCATCGGCCACCCCGTTTCCAACGGCGTTTGCGATCGTCACACCGCCCGCCCGGGCCGCGTTCACGAGTCCCGGACACCCGAGCATGGAATCGGAACGGAACTGCAGCGGATCCAGGAATTCGTCGTCGATCCGCTTGTAGATCACGTCCACCCGCTGTTCACCGGCCGTGGTGCGCATGTAGACCCGGTTACCGCGGCAGATCAGGTCCCTGCCCTCGACCAGTTCAACGCCCATCAACCCGGCCAGTAGCGTGTGTTCGAAGTAGGCGCTGTTGAACACACCGGGGGTAAGCACCACCACCGTGGGGTCATCGACCCCGGACGGCGCCGTCTTCCGCAACGCCGACAGCAGACGCCGCGGGTATTCCTCGACCGGACGGATGTGCTGCTGCCCGAACGCCTCCGGCAAACCCTTCGCCATCGCCCGCCGGTTCTCCAGCACGTAGGACACGCCGGAAGGCACACGGACGTTGTCCTCCAGCACCCGGAAGGTGCCCGCCGCATCGCGGACAACGTCGATACCGGACACGTGCACCCGCACGCCACCGGCCGGTTCGAAACCATGCACGGCACGGTGGAAATGCGCGCTCGTGGTCACCAATGCCCGCGGCACCACGCCATCAGCGACCACCGCCATCCGCCCGTAGACATCGTCCAGGAAAGCCTCCAGCGCCCGCACCCGCTGCGCCACCCCGCGCTCGAGGACATCCCACTCGTCAGCCGGAATCACCCTCGGCACGATATCCAGCGGGAAGGGTCTCTCCTCCCCCGCATAATCGAAGGTCACGCCCCGGTCCAAGAAGGTCCGCGCCATCGACTCGGCACGCGCGCTCACATCCGCAAGCGAAAGCTCGCGAAGTGCGCCGTCCACCTGGCCGTAGGACTTTCGGGCAACGGTGCCTGGGGCGAACATTTCGTCGTAGGCGCCGGAACGCGCGGCGGCCTCGGAGTAATCCCGGAATAGCTCTGACATGGGATTCAGACAATCACCTTTTCGATTACGAACGCATTTCGCGTTCTGCATGTTGCGACACCAAGCGTGAACCCGGTTCGCATTTCAGCGCCTGCATGCATCAAGGTTGACGAATGCACTCCAATCGTTTCCCGGCCCCGGTCTCCCGATTGGGAGCCGGGATCGTCATGGCAGTGGCAGCCACTGGACTTGCCTTCATTGTCCATGCCCTGCTTCCCCCCATCCCTGCCATGACAGCCGCTGTAGCGCTGGGTTTGTTAGCTGCAAATATACCGGGCACGGCGGCATGGGCTGCCGGACGCGCCCGCCCGGGCCTCGACTTCGCGGGCAAGCACCACATGCGGGCGGGCATCGTGCTGTTGGGCCTGAAGGTCAGCGTTGTCGATGTCCTCGACCTTGGCTGGTTCGCTCTCGTCCTGATTGCCGCCGTCGTGCTCCTCAGTTTCGCGGGCACCTATGGGCTGGCCCGCTTGGTAAAGCTTCCCCGCGAAGGCGCCCTTCTGATAGCCACCGGCTTCTCCATCTGCGGTGCCTCCGCGATCGGAGCCATGGCCGCGGTACGCCGCATCAAACACCAGGACACCGTCCTGCCGGTTGCCCTGGTGACCCTTTGCGGCACGCTCGCGATCGGCGTCCTGCCCCTGCTCATGCACCCCTTGGGCCTGAGCCCGGAACAATTCGGCGCCTGGACCGGGGCTTCCGTGCACGACGTCGGCCAGGTAGTCGCGACTGCACAGACTGCCGGTCCGGTGGCGCTGGCGCTCGCCGTCGTCGTGAAACTGACCAGGGTGGTCCTGCTGGCCCCCATCGTGGCCGGGGCGGGCCTTGCGCAACGATGGTCCATGCGGCGGAAGTCGCGCAACGGTACGGAGGCGAACGACGACGGCGGTAAGTTTCCGCCGATCGTCCCTCTCTTCGTGCTCGGGTTCATCGCGATGGTGGCCGTCCGTTCCGTTGGCTGGCTGGGTCCTGGCGTGCTGGACGCCGCAGGAGGGCTCCAGGACATCCTGCTCGCCTCGGCCTTGTTCGGGCTGGGTTCGGCGGTCCGCGTCCGCACGCTGTTGCACACGGGTGGCCGCGCCGCGCTAGTCGCGCTTGGCTCCTGGTTCCTTATCGCCATCTTGGGCCTGGGCGCAGTCTTCCTCATGATTAGATAGCTGGGTGTCGAATCACAACTTGGCGCGCGCTGAAGCCGCCACCCGTTCAGCCCTGATCAGCACCCACAGCTACGATGTCTCCCTTGACGTCCGCGAAGCCGCAGATACCGGCGTGCCGGGGTACACCAGCCGCAGCATCATTGACTTCTCCGCGGAGCCCGGTTCCTCCACGTTCCTGGATTTCATCCACGGCGGCGTGCACAGCGTCTTCCTCAATGGAAAAGGACTCGACGTCGCCGAGGTGGTGGACGGCGACAGGATCCACCTCAACAATCTCCAGGCCGAAAATCAGGTCACGGTCACCGGAACCGCCCTTTACAGCCGATCCGGCGAGGGCATGCACCGCTTCGTCGATCCGGCCGACGGGCAGTGCTACCTCTATACGCAATACGAACCGGCGGATGCCCGCCGCGTGTTCGCGAACTTCGAGCAGCCGGACCTGAAGGCCGAATTCACCTTCCACGTCATGGCGCCTTCCGCTTGGCAGGTGGCTTCCAACGGCGCAGAGCTTGCCCGGACGCAACTGACCAGCGACCCGGCTACGAGCCGCTGGGACTTCGCCACCACCAAGCGGATGTCCACCTATATCACCACCGTCCTCGCCGGTCCCTATTTCCGCGCTACTGACCGCTGGAGCAAGACGCTCGACGACGGCACCAGCCTTGAGGTTCCGCTGGCGCTCTATTGCCGCGCATCCATGCAGGAGTCCTTCGACGCCGCGGAGCTTTTCCGGCTGACGAAGAACGGCCTGGACTTCTTCAACGATCTCTTCGACTACCCCTACCCGTGGGGCAAGTACGATCAGGCGTTCGTGCCGGAGTACAACCTCGGTGCGATGGAAAATCCCGGCTTGGTCACCTTCACGGAGAAGTACGTCTTCACCTCACGGGCCACCGATGCCCAGTACCAAGCCCGCGCCAACACCCTCATGCACGAGATGGCCCACATGTGGTTCGGAGACCTCGTGACCATGACCTGGTGGGACGACCTCTGGCTCAAGGAATCCTTCGCCGACTACATGGGCACCCTCGGCGTGGACAAGGCCACGGACTGGGACACCGCCTGGGTGAATTTTGCGAACAAGCGCAAGTCCTGGGCCTATGTGCAGGACCAGCTGCCCACGACCCACCCCATCGTGGCGGACATTCCCGACCTGGAAGCCGCCAAGCAGAACTTCGATGGCATTACCTACGCAAAGGGCGCTTCCGTCCTCAAGCAATTGGTGGCCTACGTCGGGTTCGAGGCGTTCATTGCCGGCTCGCGACGCTACTTCAGGGATCACGAATACGGCAACACCTCGCTGACCGACCTCCTGGAAGCCCTGGGCACGGCATCGGGCCGGGACCTTGGAACCTGGGCCCGGCAGTGGCTGCAGACCTCGGGGATCTCCACCATTGCGGCCGAGATCTCCGGGAGCGGCGATGCCATGGCGGCGGTCACCCTGCGCCAGGACTCCGTGGACCCCATCACCGGCAAGCAGGAGCACCGGCCGCATAGGCTCAGGATAGGTCTTTACAACTTTGACGACGGCGGACAGTTGTTCCGAACCGAGGGCATCGAGCTCGACCTCGACGGCGCCGACACTACCGTGGGCGGACTCGCCGGCAAGCAGCGCCCGGCCCTCCTTCTCGTCAACGACGACGACCTCAGCTATGCGAAGGTCCGCCTGGATGCGGGGTCCGAAGCAACAGTACGTTCCTCCCTGGACCGGATCAGCGATCCGATGGCCCGGGCATTGTGCTGGACAGCCTTATGGGATTCAGCTCGCGACGCCGTGACCCCGGCGGCACTGTACGTCGCCGCCGTCGAGCGCTTCGCGCCCGCCGAGCCAGGAATCGGCGTCCTCCTCAACGTTCTCGGCAACGCGGTGACCGCCGTCGAGCGCTACGTACCGGCTCCGCAGCGCGATGAGGTCCGGGAGGGCCTGATGGCTGCCAGCGCGATGCGGTTGCGAAGCTCCGAGCCGGGTTCGGACCAGCAACTCGCGTGGGCCAGGACCCTGGCAGACTTGTCGCGGCATGATGGCGCCTACGTCGAATTCTTCCGCGGCATTCTCTCCGGCAACGTCGTAGTGGACGGGCTGGCGGTGGATGCGGATCTCCGGTGGAGCCTGTGGCAGGCATTGGCAGCGAACGGAGCGGCCACGCTCCCGGAATTGGATGCCGAACTCGCCCTGGACCACACCGCCTCCGGACGCGAAGGCCATGCACTGGCCGCGGCTGCCCGTCCCGATGCCGACGTCAAGACGGCCGCATGGAATGCCGCAGTCAACGACACCGGGCTCTCCAACGAGATTCTGGGCGCGACAATCGCAGGCTTCTCCCTTGCCCCGTCCGGGCTCCTGGACGGCTTCACCGAATCGTACTTCGACTGCCTGGAAGACATATGGCAGTCCCGGAGCATCGAGATCGCGGGCCGGATTGTCCGGGGGCTGTTCCCCTCGGCCCAGGATCTTCAGGCCGGCATGGCGCCGGCAGATCATCCGGTGCTTCGACGCACGGACGATTGGCTAGGCACCCACACGTCGGCCCCGCGGGCGCTCCGACGCATCGTCATTGAGCAACGAAGCCATTTGTTCCGCGCCCTGGCGGCGCAAGCCGCCGGTGCCCCGCAACGGGAAGCTGTGGCGCTCGAGCGGGGCTGACGCAGGAGCCGGCGATCCCGGGGTGGACTGCTGGCCTTGAACCAAGGGGATCGCCGGCATCGTCTTTAGATGCAAAGCCCGGCGCTCCGCATGGGCCTTTCTTGAGGACGGTCACCATGAAGATTCCTCGCCCCGTGCTTGCCGTCGCGGCGCTGGGTGCCAGCCTTTTGCTCGGGGGCTGCTTCGGCGGACAACCTGCCGCTCCGGCGCCCGCAAGGCCGCCGGCGAGTACAACGCCCGCCCCAAGCACACCGTCACCCGCGCCGACGGCGACGCCGGTCGCACCGCCTGCTGCCCCACCCGCCGTCGTTCCAGCCACGGTTCCACCCGCAGCGCCAGCCGTCGTTCCGCCACCCCCAGCGCCGCCAGCCGTGGTCCCGCCGCCGGTACCGGCGCCACCGCACATGGCGCCGCCGACCCCGCGGCACCCCAATGGCGGCGACCGCGACGGCGACGATAACGGCGGACCGGACGACGGCGATGGAAACCGCTAGCACGCCGCCTCGCATTAAACCGGCACTGTCTGCCGGGCTCTCCTTGGGCACGGCTGCTGCGATAATCGCCGTCGCAGCTTGCAGTTCCGCTGGTCAAAGCCCGGGTTCCCGCCCCGAGCAGTCTGCGGAAGCGCCGTTCGGGTGGTTCACGGCAGCACCGGCCCCGGCAGGCTGGAGAACCATGGACCTCCCGGATGGCACCGGGGTCCTTTCGGTCCCTGCCGATGCGAGTCCTGCGGAAAGCGACCCGGGCAGCGTGTCCGCGGCTGTCTCGTCCCCAACGGGTGAACCTCGGATCTACTTCAACGCCACGCCCCGGCAGGGCAGCGAGTCGCTGGACAATTGGAGCACCTTCAGGATTGATCACTTGGCGGACGAGAACTCCTCGTCGCCCACCAAAATCGCCGAGCGATCCGGAATGGCTTTCCTTGGCGGTACGGGATCCTGTGTCGAGGACAGCTACGTGACCCGCGTCGGCAACAACCAATACCGGGAAATGGCTTGCCTCGTAGCGGGGAGTAAGGGCAGCAGCGTCCTCATCGTGGCGGCTCCCGCCGATTCATGGCCGCTCTACGGTCCGGTCCTGGAACAGGCAGTGGACGCGTACCGGGCCGGTTAACGAGGGAACACCCGCAGTTAAGGAACACGGTGCAGTTAAGGGACACGGTGCAGCCATTCTTCAGTACCGAACTTTGACTGCACCCGCTCCCGGGCTATCGCCAATTCAGCGTCGGTGATGCGGGACTCCGTGGCGCCGTAGCGCTCGGTGAAGACTTCCTGCATGGCTTTGATGATGTCCGTCCGCGCCAGGCCAGTTTGCCGTCGGAGTGGATCCACGCGCTTCTTTGCGCTGCGGGTGCCTTTGTCGGAAAGCTTTTCCTTGCCGATGCGCAGAACCTCCACCATCTTGTCGGCGTCGATGTCGTAGCTCATGGTGACATGATGCAGCATGCCGCCGTTGGCGAGGCGCTTTTGCGCCGCACCGCCGATCTTTCCCTGCTCGGTGGCGATGTCATTGAGCGGGACGTAGAACGCGGTAATGCCCAGTTTTTCCAGGGCAGCCATGACCCACGCGTCCAGGAACGCGTAGGAGTCGGCGAAGCTGATGCCATCGACGAGGCTCTGTGGCACATAGAGCGAATAGGTGATGCAGTTCCCCGCTTCCATGAACATCGCTCCCCCGCCGCTGATGCGGCGGACCACCGTGATGCCGTGGCGGGCAACGCCGTCGGGATCCACCTCGTTGCGGTAAGACTGGAAGCTGCCGATTACCACCGACGGCTCTTCCCAGTCCCAGAAGCGCATGGTGGGCTTGCGTAGCCCGGCCCCGACCTGTTCGGTGAGGACCTCGTCCAGCGCTACATTGAGGTGGGTGGGAAGGACCGACGGCGGGATGACCTCCCACTGGTGGTCCGCCCACCCGCTCGCCTTGGACAGCGCCCTGCGGACAGCGACGGCGACGGCGTCGGCAGAGAAGCCGAACAGGACAGCGTCCGCGGGCAATGCGGCGGAGACGGCAGCGGAAATCTCTGCCGGCGTCGAACTTTCCGGAAGGCCCGTGAGCGCCCGGTTGATGTCCTGCAGGGCCTCGTCCGGTTCCAGGAAGAAGTCTCCGCTGAGCGAGACGTGCGCGAACTGCCCATCCACGACGTCGAGGTCGACCACCACGAGCTTTCCGCCGGGGACCTTGTATTCGCCGTGGAGCAGGGGATCGGGTTGCTCGAAAGCCATGCTGGAAGTCATGGCTTCCATCCTGCCGGAAAACGCAAAAGCCCGCAGCCACCGAAGATACGGCGGGTGCGGGCTTTCACAGAAGCTTGGAGGTGAAGTTGATTACTTCTTGCCGCCGAAGCCCTTGAAGCGAGCGTTGAAGCGCTCGACGCGGCCTGCAGAGTCCATAATGCGCTGCTTGCCCGTGTAGAACGGGTGGGACTCCGAGGAGATTTCGACGTCGATGACCGGGTAGGTGTTGCCGTCTTCCCACTCGATGGTCTTGGAAGAAGACACGGTGGACTTGGTCAGGAACTTGACGCCGGAAGCCAGGTCGTTGAATACAACAGCTTCGTACTTCGGGTGGATATCAGACTTCATAATGGGACCTTTGTTCACGCAGCTGGATTTTGCCAGTTGCCAGGTATGAATGGAGGTGGTCCGTTGCTTCCATTTGCAAATTTCAGCGGTCGGGCCAACAACCAATCATAGCGGAAACCGCAGGGCCAAACGAACCGAGGTCAGCCGCGGGGGCGGTCTCCTCATTGGCCGCGCCTGTCAGGAGTGCCTGCAAGTGTCCTGGCTAGTTTGCTTCCCTGTAGTCGTGGTGGACGTCGTTCGGCAGGGACTCTGCCTCGCGTGAGCGGAGTTCTGCTTTCAGCTTCCGCGTCTTCTGGATCTGTATTTCGTTGAGTATCAGAGGAATGAGCACAAAGAGCGGGAAGACGAGCCGCCCGAAGACAGGGAGGTCTTCGAGGAAGATCGCCCAGAACATTGCGAAGACGAATACAGCACTATAGATGTACCGGAAGACAAGCATGTTTCTCCTCGTGCGTTATGCGCAGTCGCGGGCTGGCACGGGTATGGCCCCGGCTCCAGGATTCCAAATCCTGAATCCGTAGCAACCCCACAGGAGAAGCCCTGAGCTAGACTGCCAGACGTTTCCGATGTTGCTGATGGTGTCAGCCTCCCAGCCGTACATGGCGACGACCGGGTATGGAATCCACTGGATCGAGGGATCCGCGACGATTGGATAGGCAGCACCGTTGGTGTTGACGTGCTGGGTGATTTTGGACCCGTTGACGGTATACGACGTCGGGAGCTTCTTGCCGTTGGAGTCGAGTGCCCATGGGGCACTGATGAATGGAATCACGATGCGGGCGGACTGGTTGCGGAGCTGCACGCCGCCGTCGTTGGTGAGTTCTGCGACGTACCCGGCCGGGATCGACATGGAGAAGTCCGCGGAAGCTGCCGCTGCCGCGGTTCCCGTGGGCAACTTCTTCAGTGCATTCATCAAGTTGTCCCCTAACCTCTGATTGACTTGGAATCAGCAACGCCAAAGGTGATAGCCGTCTTTCAATTTATTTTGCGGCGTCGACGGAAACGTCATCCTCGGGGACTAGATTGTGCGCCGATTCGGTTTTGCCTGGTCCACCTATCGGATGAGCCGGATAACGACGCTCAGACCCTTCGCGCCGCAGGCGTGCCCGACCGGGGCAGAGCGCCGGCTGTTGCTTGGCTCGCCCGTCTAGTGTTCGACGGGTCGGAATCGCGGGCTCGAGTTGGCGAAGAGACAGCAGACCCCAGCCAAAGAATCATGCTGCACTTTGTCTCAGAAGTCCGCATGTGGAGCGGTGGATCCCACTTCAGCTGTACGAGGCCACGCCGACCTGCGCCGAGATCGCAATGGAGGGTCGGAGCGGCTAGCGCACCAACTGGGTCTCCGCCTCCAAGTGGCCCAGCTTGTCCGGGTTACGCATGGCGAAGATCCGCGCGATCCTGCCGTCCTCCACCACCAGGCTGATGAGCGACGGACCGCCTGCTTCGTCGTCGATCCGGATGCCGAGGCCGCCGTTGAGCCAAAGCAGAGCGATTTTCGGGTTGAGCGCGGCCTCTGGGAAGGACCGCAGCAGATTTGTCACCTTCTTCGCACCGTACACCGGCACCCGAACCGCCTGCGCGATGCCGCCGCCGTCGGCGATGAGTACGACGTCCGGCGCCAACACATCCATCAAGCCCTGCACATCCCCGGTGGTGACCGCCGCCAGGAACCGTTCGACGACTTCCTGCTGCTCGCTGCGGTCCACGCGCATGCGGGGGCGGCGGGCGGCCACATGAGAGCGCGCACGGCTGACGATCTGGCGCACGGCGGCCGCTGACTTGCCCACGGCCTCGGCAATCTCCTCGTAGGGCACGTCGAAAACCTCCCGTAGTACGAAGACCGCCCGCTCCACAGGGGTGAGGGATTCGAGAACCGTGAGCATGGCGATCGAGACGCTTTCGGCCAGTTCCACGTCCTCGGCGACATCCGGCACGGTGAGCAGGGGCTCGGGCAGCCATTCCCCGACGTAATCCTCCCGCCGTCGTGACAGCGTGCGGAGGCGGTTGAGCGCCTGGCGGGTGACGATTCGGACGAAATAGGCCCGCGGGTCACGCACCTCCACGCGGGCTCCGGCGCCCAGGTCAGACCACCGCAGCCAGGCCTCCTGCACCACGTCCTCGGCATCGGCGGCGGAGCCGAGCATTTCGTAGGCGACGGTGAAGAGCAGGCTGCGATGAGTGACGAAAAGGTCCAAGCTGTCGGCGGCGCCGGAGCTGCTCATGCCCGCCACGCTACCGCGCGCCGCTTCGTGCCGCGAGCGGCTTCAAGCCACAGGCATCCGCGAAACCCTCGGACTCAATGCCCAGGGCGACGTTGCCGCGGGTCGTGAGGTTGGCAAAGCCGATAACGCTGGTCAGCTCAACCAGGCCCGGTGAGCCGAGCTGCTCCAGCAGCCGGGCAGCGAGCTCGTCAGTGACCGTTACGGGGGTCGTACTCATCGCTTCGGCATATTCCAGCACGTCCCGCTCCAGGGGCGTGAAGACCCCGGAATCACGCCAGCGCGGGATCTGCTGTGCCTTTTCCAGGTCGAGGCCGTGGTTGTGGGCCATGAAGTAGTTGTAGTCCAGGCACCACGTACAACCGATGAGTGAGGCCACGGCCATGTGCGCGTAGGACTTCAGCGACTCGTCACACCTGTTCCACTTCTGCAGCTTCTGTCCGAAGCCCATGGATGCCTTGAGAACGGGCTGGTTGTGCCACATGACGCCCAACGATTCCGGGACTTTGCCAAACATCTTCGCGCTGAATTTCTTGATGAGTGCGCCGTAGAAACCGGTGATCTCTGCGGCGGGGATCCTGCTGGTCATGACTCCTCCTGCGGGTCGGTTCTGGGTCCTATGACATGAAGACACCACCCGAGCCCGATCTGTGACAGCGACGTGACGCCAGAGGGCGGCGTCCACCTGATCTGATAACTGTCCCCGCCCGCGTAGCTAGGGCTAACGATTATTGGGGGGAACCAGTGAATTTAAGTCCAGCCTTCAGTGTTATTGGGTTCTGTACGCGATCGTCACGTTCGTGCTGGCTGGACTGGCGGTGTACGCCCTGGTCCTCGTCATTGTTTTCCTTCGGCTGCGGATCGCCGAGCTGAAGCAGGCGGCACGGCGCAAAGACGATCCCCTGCGGTGATGACTCGAGCAAGCGAATGACCCGGTCAGATGCATGTCTGGGCACCCTGACCCGTCTCAGATTTTCCTTCGTGCCATTCGTTACCTCGTCGCGTAGAAGGCGACAGCCGACGACGCAGCAACGTTCAGCGAGTCGACGCCGTTCATCATCGGAATCGTCACGCGGGCGTCAAGTAGTTGATCTGTCTCGGGCTTCAGCCCGTCGCCTTCGGTTCCGAAAACCAGCACCAGGTTTTGATGATCCTGGGCCACCAACTCATCCAGAGTGATGGCTCCCTCCCCCAGGGACATGCCTGCCACGAAGTAGCCCGCCTCTTTCAGCTGTTCGATGCTAGCTGGCCACGGGTCGACCCTTGTCCACGGCACCTGAAAAACTGTGCCCATGCTGACCCTGATCGAGCGCCGGTACAACGGATCGGCACACTGAGGTGACACCAGCACGGCGTCGACGCCGATGGCCGCGGCTGACCTGAACACGGCTCCGACATTTGTATGGTCGGTAAGGTCCTCAAGCACTGCGATCCTTGATCGCCCTCGTGCACGAACGCAATCGGCGAGAAGTTCCTCGAGGGGCACCGGTGCGGGCCGGTGCATGGCTGCCATGGCACCGCGGTGCAGGTGGAATCCGGTGATTTCCTCAAGCAGCGAAGCTTTGCCGATGTAGACCGGGACCTCCGGGAACTGTTGGAAGACGTCGTCGAGGTCTTCCAACCATTTCTCCGCCAGGAAGAAGGAACGGGGTTGGTGCCCGGCCGCGAGGGCGCGTCGCAGGACCCGTGACGACTCTGCGATGTACATGCCCTCCGCGGGCTCGCGGAGCTTGCGGAGGTGGACATCCGTCAGTTGTGTGTAGTCGGCAACGCGCGGGTCGTCTGCCGTTTCGAGATAGTGAAAAGTCACGGGGGGTTCCTATTTCAGCAGGTTGGCGATCATGAAGCCGAGTGCCACGATGCCGAGCGCGAAGATCACGATGCGCAGCGCGAGGGGCTTCAAACGCCGTCCCACTTTGGAGCCCACCAGTCCGCCGATCAACGAACTGACCGCGATGACTGCCACCACCGGCCATTCGATCCGGCCAAAGGCAAACAAGAGGTAGGAGCAGGCTGCCACTACGTTGACGGCCAGCACCAGGATGTTCTTCATCGCGTTGGCGTTCTGGATGGTGCCGGTCATGAAGACACCCAGAATGCCAACGAGCAGGATGCCTTGGGCTGCGACAAAGTAGCCGCCGTAGACCCCCGCGAGGTACACCAACACCACCAGGATCACGGTGTGCCGCTTGTCGTGGATGGCGTGCTCCGGGTTGCCGGCCCGGTCCTGGACCCACCGTTGGAGTTTCGGCTGGAAGAGCACCATGAGCAGCGCGACCACGATCAGGATGGGAGCGGCGTAGTAGAAGACCTTTTCCGGAAGGTGCAGCAGCAGCCAAGCACCCGTGATGCCGCCAAGCAGCGACGCCGGCAAGAGCCTGAGCAGTTGCCGGCCCCTGCCCCTGAGTTCGTGTCGGTAGCCCCAGGCCCCTGTCACGTTGCCGGCCACAAGCCCCATGGCGTTGCTGATGGTCGCCGTGACGGGAGCGTAGCCCAGGGCGATGAGGACCGGGAACGTCACCAGGGTGCCGGAGCCGACAACGCTGTTGATGGTTCCGGCCCACAAGCCCGCGAAAAAGATCAGGATGCCGCTAAGGATCTCCACTGCTTCTCGCTGCCCCGGCCTAGCGGCGGGCGGTGGCCGTGTATCGGCCGGAGTTTTCGGTCACATCCAGGGGCAGGCCGAAGGTGTTGCTGAGATGTTCCGCGGTCAGGACTTCCTCGATGGGTCCTGCGGCAACCACTCCGCCGTCGCGAAGCAGCATGGCGTGGGTGAATCCCGGAGGAACTTCTTCAAGGTGGTGCGTCACGAGGACCATGGCGGGGGCGTCCTCGTCACGGGCGAGTTCACCGAGTTTGTGGACGAGCTCTTCGCGTCCGCCGAGGTCCAGGCCGGCGGCCGGCTCGTCGAGGAGGAGCAGCTCCGGGTCGGTCATGAGGGCCCGGGCGATCTGCACGCGCTTGCGCTCGCCTTCGGAAAGCGAGGAGAAGGAGCGGTTCAGCAGCGGACCCATGCCCCATTCGTTGAGAAGGCCGAAGGCCCGGCGCTCGTCGTCGCGCTCGTATCCCTCACGCCAGCGGCCGGTCACACCGTAGGCTGCGGTGACCACGACGTTCAACACGTTTTCCTGTTCCGGGATCTGGGTAGCCAGGGCCGCCGAGGAAAGGCCGATCCGCGGACGGAGCTCGAACACGTCCACCCGGCCTAGCGTCTCGTCCAGGATCCCGGCCTTCCCGCTGGTGGGATGCATCCGGGCTGCCGCGATCTGGAGCAGAGTGGTCTTTCCGGCACCGTTGGGACCGAGGATGACCCAGCGTTCGCCTTCATTGACCTGCCAGTCAACCTTGTCCAGCAGGGTCTTGGTACCTCGGACAACGCTGACGGAAGCCAATTCAAGAACATCACTCATAGGAGTAGACACTAGGACAAAAATAGGGGCGATAGATAACTGGAACCCCGGTCACATGGTTTGCGCGACGACGTGGATGAAGCACGAGTTCGGGCGGCGGTTCCCCGCTCGCTAAGATTGCAGCCATGAGTTCGAACTTGACCGCGGTCAGCTATGGCGTGAATTTGTCCCTTTCGGAGCTTGAACACCTGCGCAAGGTCTTGTCCGGATCGGGGGCTACCTTCACGTCGGAGTCGCGTTCGGGCGACGAGCGCTTCGGGGTCTACACCATGGGCCTGGCCGTTGACGGGGCTACTGACACCGACTTGTCAGGCCTCCGGCGCAGGGTCGCCGAGGCCTCCGCACCGGGCATGGACACCGCGATTGTCGCCGACGCGCTGCGTGACGCTTCGCGCAAGCTGCTGATCATGGATGTGGACTCCACCTTGATCCAGCAGGAAGTGATCGAACTGCTTGCCGCGCACGCCGGCAAACGCGAGGAAGTAGCCGCCGTGACCGAGGCTGCGATGCGCGGCGAACTGGACTTCGCGCAAAGCCTCCACGCCCGGGTGGCGGTCCTCGCAGGCCTGCCGGCCGCCGTCGTCGACGCCGTCCGCGCCGAGGTGCGCCTGAGCGAGGGGGCCGCGGAACTCGTGGCCGCGTTCAAGGCCGCCGGCCATGCGGTGGCGGTGGTATCCGGTGGCTTCAACCAGATCCTTCGGCCCATCGCTGAGGAACTCGGCCTGGACTACTGGATCGCAAATGAACTTGAAATCGTTGACGGCTTCCTGACGGGCAAGGTCCTTGGCGACGTGATCGACCGCGCCGCCAAGGAGAAGTACCTTCGCGAGTGGGCAGCCGCCGAGGGAATCGACCTGGAGCACACCATCGCAGTGGGCGACGGTGCCAATGACCTGGACATGCTGGGCGCTGCGGGCATCGGTGTGGCGTTCAACGCCAAGCCTGCCGTCCGGGCGGTAGCCGATGCCGCCATCAACATGCCGTACCTGGACGCGGTCCGGCATATCGCCGGCGTTTAGGCGGAAATTCACGCGCAACGACGAAGCGGCCCCGGACAGACAGTCCCGGGCCGCTTCTTTATGCGCTAAGAGGTGATCAGGCGCTCTTGCCGAAGTAATCGGCGCCGCCGACGTACTCGGTGTGGCCGCTCTCGACGTCGGCCGTGGCCATCTTCGCCACCTCGGCTGCGAACTCCTCCACCGAGTACAGCTTGCCGGCCTCGGCCCGGCGGGCCTCGATGGCGCCAGGGTTCGAGCGGTCCAGCAGGGTGGCCGTCACGGTGCCCTCGATCATGTCGCCGGAAACCACCACGAGGGAGATGCCCTTGTCGCTAAGGTTCGGCAGAAGTTCACGCAATGCGTCTTCGCCGGCGCGCTTGCTCCGGGCAACGGGCTCGTACTCGGGCATCGTGGGAACGGTCTCGACGAAGTGCGCCTGGTGGCTCGTGACGAACACCACGCGGGAACCTTCCGGCATCAGCGGAACTGCGGCGTTGAGCATGTTGATCTGGGCGTCGCGGTTCAGCTTGAGGGCGTAGTCCTCTTCCATGCCGGACTCCATGCCGCCGGAAGCGTTGAGCACGAGGACGTTCAGCGAACCGAATTCCTCCATGGCGGCGCTGGCCAGCGCCTGGACGCCTTCCTGCGTGGTCAGGTCCGCGCCAACGGCTACGGCACGGCCGCCGGCCGCCTGGATCTCGCCGACTACCTTGTTGGCCCGGGGGGCCTTCTGGCGGTAGTTGACGACGACGGCAGCGCCCTCGCCAGCCAGGATCTTGGCTACTTCAGCGCCGATGCCGCGCGAAGAACCGGTGACGATTGCCGTCTTGTTGTCCAGCAGTCCCATTCGTGCTCCTTTATTCAAAACGTCCAACTTGTTGAAAACATCCAACTTCTATTAATTCCGAGTCAATCATGCCAGCGGGATTGGTGATCTAGTGGCCCATGCCCAGGCCGCCGTCCACGGGGATGACGGCACCGGAAATGTATGCGGCTTCGTCACTGGCAATCCAGCGGACCACGTTGGCCACCTCGGAGGCTTCGGCAAAGCGGCCGGCCGGAACACTCGCCAAGTAGGCCTTCTGGGTGTCTTCGGGAAGCTCGGCGGTCATGTCCGTGTTGATGAACCCCGGTGCCACCACGTTCGCCGTGATGCCCCTGCTACCAAGTTCGCGGGTGAGGGAACGGGCGATGCCCACCATGCCCGCCTTCGAGGCCGAGTAATTGATCTGTCCCGGTGCGCCGTAGAGACCCGACACGGAAGAGATCAGCACAACCCGGCCCTTGCGCAGGCGGATCATGCCTTTGGAGGCACGCTTGATCACCCGGAAGGCGCCCGTGAGGTTGGTGTCGATGACGGACGTGAAGTCGTCCTCGCTCATGCGCAAAAGGAGAGTGTCCTTGGTGATCCCGGCGTTGGCTACCAAAACCTCCACGGGTCCATGGGCGGCCTCGACTTCCTTGAACGCTGCGTCGAGGGAGGCCTCGTCCGTCACATCGGCCTTGACGCCAAGGATGCCCTCGGGAAGGGGGGTTTCGCTGCGGTAGGTCACGGCGACCTTGTCGCCGTTGGCGAGGAATGCCTCTGCGATAGCCAGGCCGATGCCGCGGTTTCCGCCCGTAATGAGGACGCTGCGGGCGGTTGATACTGCTTCAGACATGCTGCTCTCCAGAGTTCCGCGGCAGGACTGTGCCGCTTGAAAGTGGGTGATTTCCTGCATCGATCTTAGCCGCCGCGAGGCCCCGGCCGCGGGTAGCTGCACCTGGCGCGGTTTGGGAGGCCCGTTCAAGGGTGAGAGAATTGAGGGAAGCCGTTGGAGCGTGATGAATCAGCCGTGACAAGAGATAGCAGTCCCCTGCAGGCGCCCGGGGACCCCGACGACGTATCAGGTGACCCCGTGGTGCATAGCATTACCGACGCCGCCGCCGCCCACTCGGACGACATGCGCGAACGAATGATCAAGTACGCCTTGGCAATGGGTATCCGCTTGGTGTGCCTCATCCTCATTT
Source organism: Arthrobacter sp. FW306-1B-F12A (assembly GCF_058781865.1). Taxonomy (NCBI): domain Bacteria; kingdom Bacillati; phylum Actinomycetota; class Actinomycetes; order Micrococcales; family Micrococcaceae; genus Arthrobacter; species Arthrobacter sp. FW306-1B-F12A. The sequence goes on along the minus strand of NZ_JBYSXD010000002.1, from coordinate 118,316 downwards.
TCGTGGTCGACGGCTGGTTCAAGATCATCGCTGTCGCAGGGGCCGTGTTCCTGCCCTGGATTGCCGTAGTGATCGCCAATGGCAGCGACAAGGCCGAAGTCCACAGCGACGCCTTGCTGGACTACGTCCCGGCCGTCGAGCTGGAAGCGGCACCGGCTGAAGAAGGGGCGCCGTCGGCGGCGCCCGTCACCGTCCTGGAAGGCGAACTCATCGACGACGACGGCGACGACGCCACCGTCCAGGACGCTTCCGGTCCGGAACCAGCCGACAACACCGGTGCCAGCAAGCAGCGATATCCGCTCGGCGGGGAAGAACAGGCGGCTTCATGAATATCTTCACTATGGGCGGCCTTGGGCTGGAGAATGAAGAGCACGCGGGCCGGGGCGGGACTCATCCGGCCGTCTGCTCACGCAAGGCGTGCCGCGCCGAGGCGACGTGGCAGCTCCTGTGGAACAATCCCCGCATCCACACTCCCGAGCGCCGCAAAGTATGGCTGTCCTGCGAGGAACACCGGGAATGGTTGGAGGACTACTTGCAGACCCGCGGCCTCTGGAAAGAGACCATCCCGTTCGCGATGACCACTGACCCAGGCGAGGCCAGCTGAATGTACCGCTTTCTCTTTTCCAGCAAGTGGCTGGGCTACTTCGTCTTGGCCGTGATCTTCGCCACCGGCTGCGTCTTGCTGGGTCGCTGGCAAATGGACCGCAGGGCCGAGACGTTGGCCGAGATCAACCGCGTTGTCACCAACTACTCGGCCGCTCCCCTTCCCTTCTCCGCCGCCAAGGCGGAGTTCCAGTCCCTGGACCCCGAACGGGAATGGGCACAAGTTGAGCTCCACGGAAGGTATGACGTTGCGGGCCAACGCGTCGTCCGTAACCGTCCCCTCAACGGCCAGCCCGGGTACGAAGTAGTGGTCCCGTTCCGATTGTCGAGCGGCGACGCCGTGGTAATTGACCGCGGATGGTTGCCCATCGGAAACAAGACACCCGGGCACCCCGACAGCATCCCGGCCCCGCCGGCCGGCGAGGTTACCGTCGTCGCCCGCTTGAAGGCCTCTGAACCGGATCTGGGCCGCGGCGCCGTGGACGGCCAGCTGGCATCGATCGACCTCCCTTCATATGCCACGGAACTTGGCTACCCCATCATGACCGGGGCCTACGGGCAGCTCGCCACGGAATCGCCCGCCGTCCAGGTGATGCCCGCGCCGTTCGCCAAGCCGGCCACCGACGAGGGCACCCACCTTTCCTACTCCTTGCAGTGGTTCGCGTTCGGCGTGCTGATGTTCGTTGGTTTCGGCTACGCGGCCAGGCAACAGGCCCGCAATGCCCGGATTGATGCCGAGGACGAGGACGAAGAAATCAGCGCGATGCCTCGTCCGAAGGCACCCGCGCCACGGAAATCAAAGCGGCCAACGGCCGAAGAAGAGGAAGACGCCATCCTGGATGCGCAAGGCTACTGAAACGATCCCGGCCTCCGTGCTGAACGTGAAGTCCGCCCTGACCGCGGCGGGCGCCCAGGACACGGTGCTCACCTTCGACGACGATGTCCCCACCGCCGCTGCGGCAGCATCCTTGCTGGGTTGCGACATTGCGGCCATCGCCAACAGCCTCGTCTTCGAACTCGACGGCACTCCCCTGTTGATTCTCGCGAGCGGGGCCGCGAAGGTGGACACCGCCTTGGTCGCGGATTCCTTGGGCACAGCCAGGATCCGCCGGGCCAGCCCGGACTTCGTCTTGGAGCACACCGGCCAGGCCGTAGGCGGCTTGGCTCCCCTTGGACACCCGCGGCCCCTACGAACCATCCTCGACATCTCGCTCCAGGAGCATCCACTGCTCTGGGCGGGCGCGGGTGACCATAACTCGATGTTCTCCATCAGTTACAGCGAACTCCAGCGGATTACGGCCGCCCAGCCCCTCAAGGTCCGCTGAGCCAGCAGTCCGCCGGGCTATTGATCCGGCGGAGCCGTCGTTCCGCTGCGGCCTGGGGCTAGGCTGTTGAGCATGGCTGAATACACCTACGTCACGTACATCGAAGGATCCCCGGACCAGATTTGGACGGCGCTCACGGACGCAGCCCAAAGCGCTGAATACTGGGGCCATGCCAATGTCTCGGATTGGAAGGCAGGTTCACGATGGGAACACCAGCGCACGGACGGCTCCGGAACCGCCGACGTCGTGGGAACCATCCTGGAAGCAACACCCCCGGCGCGCCTGGTGAACACGTGGGAGGATCCCGCGGTTCCAGCGGTGGTGAAGCCCGACGTTGTCACGTTCACCATCGAGTCGCATGAAGGCATTGCAAGGCTCACGGTCCATCACAGGAACATCGCCGACGACGAACAGTTGGCGATCGCAGGCCGCGGCTGGTCGGCGGTCCTGTCCAATCTGAAAAGCTACATTGAACTGGGCCGCCCGCTTGCCTCCGTGCCGTGGGAAATGCCCTGACGCCGTGGGAAATGCCCTGACCCTCAGCCCTAAGCGAGCGTGATGAGGTCCAGGTAGTCTTCGTTCCAGTGGTCTTCGACCCCGTCCGGAAGCAGGACAACACGTTCCGGGTTCAGGGCCTGCACGGCGCCCTCATCGTGGCTGACGAGCACGACGGCGCCGGAATAGTTTCGCAGTGCGCCCAGGATCTCGGCGCGGCTGGCCGGGTCGAGGTTGTTGGTGGGTTCGTCGAGTAGCAGCACGTTGGCACTTGAGGCCACGATCGTGGCGAGGGCCAGCCGCGTCTTCTCACCGCCGGAAAGCACACCTGCCGGCTTGTCGACGTCGTCACCCGAGAACAGGAACGACCCGAGGATCCCGCGGACCTCTGCGTCCTTCATGTCCGGAGCCGATGAACGCATGTTCTCCAGGACCGTACGGTCGTGGTCCAGGGTTTCGTGTTCCTGCGCGTAGTAGCCCACTTTGAGCCCGTGGCCCGGGACGATATCGCCGGTGTCCGGCTTGTCCACCCCCGCGAGCATCCGCAGGAGGGTGGTCTTGCCGGCACCGTTGAGGCCCAGGATGACCACTTTGGAGCCACGGTCGATTGCCAGGTCCACGTCGGTGAAGATTTCCAGTGAGCCGTACGACTTGCTCAAACCCTCTGCCGTGAGCGGAGTCTTGCCGCACGGAGCAGGATCCGGGAAACGCAAGGCTGCCACGCGGTCATTCTCGCGGACTGCTTCCAGGCCGCCAAGCAGCCGTTCGGCACGCTTCGCCATGTTCTGCGCGGCCACGGCCTTGGTGGCCTTGGCACGCATCTTGTTGGCTTGGTCCATGAGGACCTGGGCCTTCTTCTCGGCATTGGCGCGTTCGCGCTTTCGGGCGCGCTCGTCGGTTTCCCGCTGCTGCAGGTAGCGCTTCCAACCCATGTTGTAGAAGTCGATCTGCGCCCGGTTGGCGTCCAGGTGGTAGACCTTGTTGACGGTGGCTTCCAGGAGCTCCACATCGTGGCTGATCACAATCAGCCCGCCCTGGTGGCCCTTGAGGAAGTCGCGGAGCCACGTGATGGAGTCTGCATCGAGGTGGTTCGTGGGTTCGTCCAGGAGGAGGGTCTCGGCGTCCGAGTAGAGGATCCTGGCTAGTTCCACGCGGCGGCGCTGGCCGCCGGAGAGTGTCTTGAGCGGCTGGTTCAGGAGACGCTCGGGAAGTGCCAGGTTGGAGGAAATAGCTGCGGCTTCCGCCTCGGCCGCATAACCGCCTCCCGCGAGGAACTCGGCTTCCAAACGGTCGTAGCGGTTCATGGCCTTGCGCTGGACCGTGGCGTCCTCGCTGGACATGTCCGTTTGCGCCTGCTTCAGCTTGCCCACCACCACGTCGAGGCCGCGGGCGGAAAGGATGCGGTCGCGTGCAAGCTGTTCCATGTCCGGGGTCCGGGGATCCTGGGGCAAGTAGCCAATCTCGCCACTGCGTGCAACCTTGCCGGCAGCGGGGAGTCCCTCACCGGCGAGGACGCGGGTGAGGGTCGTCTTGCCTGCACCGTTCCGGCCCACCAGACCGATTTTGTCCCCCTTGTCCACGCGGAAGCTCACCTGGTCCATGAGCAGGCGGGCGCCGGCGCGCAGTTCGAGTTCCTGGACGGTAATCAATTCGGGGGATGCCTTTCAATGGGGAACACCCGCAGCACCCGAAGTCAAGGCGCGGCTGAAGTGGAGGGGCCGAACAAACGGCCTTTACGATTCTACCGCCCACGGGGTCCCACACTCGCCAGCGCCAGGGCAGGGCGCGGAACGCCCCGAAATAGTAAGCACCCTTGCTACTATTTTCGGTGCGTGGTTAGGTGAAGGTAGGACGATTCCGAAGGAGGCTCTCGATGAGCAGCACAACAGGATCCGATGGCAAACACGTCCGGGCCGACCGCGGCCAGGATGAAGTCCCTTACACCGAACCACGCCGTGACCGGGTAGGAGATGTACCTGGAACCGGCTCTGGCTACACTGACAACAGCTACGTCGACGAGACGAGCAGCTACCCCGTGGTTCCCGCCGCATCAGACCCAAACGCCGCCACCCGCGAGACAGTCATCGCCCGCGAAAAGGAGCAGTTCGGCGGAATCAAGATCGGCTCGGCCTTCTTCGGTTGGCTGACCGCCACGGGAATGGCCGTGCTCCTGGTCGCCCTCGTGGCGGCGGCCGGGATCGCTGTTGGACTCGCGAACAACGCGAACGTCAGTGACGCAGCGAACCTGGCATCATCGCAGCCCGTCGGCATTGCCGGGATCATCGCGCTTCTGGTGATCCTGTTCCTCTCCTATTATTGCGGCGGCTACGTTGCCGGACGCATGGCCCGGTTCAACGGCATCAGGCAGGGGCTCATGGTCTGGTTTTGGGCAATTATTGTCGCCGTGTTGGTCGCGTTGCTGGGCTTGTTCGCCGGACCGCGGTTCAATATCCTCGCCACCGTGAACAGTTTCCCGAGGATTCCGGTGAATGAGGGACAGCTGAGCACCATCGGCATCATCGCCGCCCTGGTCGTGGCAGCAGTGACCCTCATCGCCGCGGCACTGGGCGGACTGGCTGGAATGCACTACCACCGCAGGGTTGACCGCGCGGGCTTTACCCCAACAGCAGAGGACGTCGAGGCTTAGCCAAGGCGGCTCCGGCAACCAACAGCGCCGCTCTTTGTACCTTGGCCCCAAGGCCCGGGCGCGTTGCTCGTGGACACCCTACAAAATGCAGTGTCAGGCCGCTCTGTAGTGTCGGTTTCAGGGGATTCCCTCTGCCCCGGCACCAGATAGGACTCACGATGAGCAGCACCGAAACCGCATCCACGCGAAAAACTTCACCCCGAACCCGCTGGACGTCCACGGACATCGGCCTCATCGCGGTATTCGCAGCCCTCGTGGCCGCCTCAACACTGATTCCAGGCATTCCGGTGGGCGCCCTGGGCGTGCCGATCACCCTGCAGACCCTCACCGTCATCCTCACGGGCCTTGTGCTCGGCGGCGGACGGGCCTTTGCCGCCGTCGGTCTTTACACCCTGCTTGGTTTCGCGGGACTGCCGATCTTCAGCGGAGGTCGCAGCGGGCTCGGTATCCTGGCGACACCGTCGGCCGGCTACATCATCGCCTTTCCCTTGGCGGCGGCCGCCACCGGCTGGCTGGCGGCAATCGTGATCCGCAAGACCGTCAAATACCGCGCCGTTTTCCTGTTTGCCGCAGCCATGATCAGCACGATCGTCCTCATCCACGGCCTCGGAGTGCTTGGCTTCATGGTCAATGGCAAGTTCGACTTCGCCAAGGCATTCCTGGCCGACCTGCCCTACTACCCCGGCGACACCATCAAGAACGTCCTTGCTGCGATCATCGCCGTCTCGCTCCACAAGGCCTTCCCGGACATCCTGGTCCGCCGCGTCAAGTAAAGCGGGAACAATCAGTACATGAACACCATCATTCTCAGCGAAGTCGCGGTGCGCGTAGCCATCGATGGCAGCCCGGCGCCCAAGACTTTGCTGCAGGACGTCTCCTTGGAACTCACGGAGCAACGCGTCGCAGTCATCGGGGCCAACGGCTCGGGAAAGTCCACCCTTCTGCGCTTGCTCAACGGCTTGGTGGCCCCCAGCGAAGGCACCGTCAGCGTCAACGGCGCCGACAGCTTGCGGGACGTCCGCCAGGTCCGCAGCCAGGTGGGATTCGTCTTCACCGACCCCCTGTCGCAATTGGTCATGCCGACCGGGCGGGAAGACGTCGAACTATCACTGCGGCGTTCCATCAAGAACTCCAAGGAGCGTACAGCCCGGGCGGAAGCTGTCCTGGAACGGTTCGGGCTCCTCGACCTTGCCGACCAAAGCATTTACGAGCTGTCCGGCGGCGAACGGCAACTACTCGCCCTGGCCGCAGTCCTCGCGGTAAACCCCGGCGTGTTGGTCCTCGACGAGCCGTCAACATTGCTGGACCTGCGCAACCGGGAGCTGCTCAGGCGGACGCTTGCGGGCCTGGAGCAACAGATCATCATGTCCACCCACGATCTCGACCTCGCCCTCGAAGCGGATCGTGCCCTGGTGGTGGATTGCGGACGGATAGTGTTCGACGGCGGAGCAGCCGACGCCGTCGAACACTACCGCGCGCTGTGCGCCGCTGAGCCCGCACATGGCAAGGTCGAGGCGACGTGAGGGGCCACGGGGTCCTGATCCCGAATTATGTGCCGGGCGACTCGATTGTGCACCGCACTCCCCTATGGCTCAAGTTCCTGCTGGTTGCCGGCTGCGGCCTGGCGTCGTTCCTCGTTGTCGACTGGCTTGTCTCGGCAGCCGTCCTCGGGGTGATGTGCGTGCTCTTCCTGCTCAGCGGCGCGGGGCTCAAACGTCTCGCGCGTTCCGTGTGGCTCGTGACGCCCATCCTCGCCGTGATCGGCGCCTTCCAATGGTGGCAACTGGGCGGCCCCGTAGCCGCGCGGATCGTGCTCAATGTGCTGGTCTGCGTCGTTGCGGCGTCGGTATTGACGGTCACGACTCCGGTGCAGGCGTTGCTGGACGGGGTGGTTGCCCTGTCCAAGCCGTTCAAGCGGTTCGGGGCGGACCCCGAGCGTTTCGCGCTGACCATCGCCATTATGCTACGCAGCCTTCCGTTCATCGCCGGCGCATTCTCCGATGTCCGTGACTCAGCCCGTGCGCGCGGCCTCGAACGCAATCCCCGCGCCCTGGTATTGCCGGTATTCATCACCACGGTTGCCTATGCGCGCCAGACCGGCGATGCCCTGGCCGCGCGCGGTCTTGGCGACGCGGAAGACTAATTGCCCTGCAACTGGGAGTACTGGAACATTGCCGCCGTGCCCATGCCACCCGCGATGCTAATCATTGCCAGTGCCAGGCTCTCCCGGCCGGGCTGATCTTCGGCAATCCTGCGGGCCTGGGCAAGTAGCCGCGTTACCAGGACAGCGCCCGACGCACCGTAGGCGTGTCCCAACGCCAGCGCACCGCCGTCGAGGTTCGCCCGTTCCGGTTCCACTCCCAGCGCTTCAAGGCAGGCGAGGGTCTGCGAAGCGAATGCCTCGTTGAATTCCACGAGGTCCAGTTCCGCAGGTTCAAGATCGAGCCCGGCCAGCAACCGTCTGGCCGCCACCGAAGCTCCGAGACCCAGCAATTCCGGGTCCACGCCCGCGGTGTCAGAGCCCAGGACGAGCAATCCGTCGGCGGCACCAAGTTGCCGTGCGCGCTCGAGTGAGGTGATCACGACGGCGGAGGCCGCGTCAGCGTCGAAGCACGAGTTTCCGGCGGTCACAGTGCCGCCCGGTACGAATGCCGACGGAAAGCGGGCCATGAGTCCGGCCTTGAGGGATGCCCGGGGTCCGTCATCCGCCTGCACCACGGTGCCCCCGGCTTCCAAGGGAACAAGTTCCGAGGCGAAGGCGCCGGCGGCACGGGCAGCGACGGCGCGCTCGTGACTCCGCACGGCGAACCCGTCCTGTTGTTCGCGACTGACGCCACACTCCCGCGCTACGTTTTCAGCGGCCACACCCATGTCCGGATCCCCGAACCCGGGCGGCACGAAGGTGGCGCGGGTGTAGAAGTCCGGCTCGCCGTCGGGGTCCGGATTTCGCCTGGCACGCAACGGAGCAGTACTGATGCTCTCCACTCCCCCGGCGAGGAAGACGCCGTTACCCCCCGCGGCCACGAGCCGGGAGGCCAGGGCGATGGCGTCGAGTCCGGAACCGCACTGCCGGTCCACGGTCAGTCCTGGAACACCCACGGGCAGTCCCGCGAGCAATGCGGCATACCTGGCCAGGTTTCCGCCCCCTCCCACCGCATTCCCGATGACGACGTCGGTGACGTCCGGGCCGGCAACACCGGTGGTTTTGAGGAGTGAGCGCAGCACGGGAGCGAGGAGTTCCTCGGCGCGAAGGGGCTTCAGTTGCCCATTGGCCCGGCAAATTGGTGTACGCAAGGCGGCGATGATCACCGGCTGGCGCGAGGGGTCCAGCCCCGTGGCCCGCTCACGGCTAGGCAAGGGGTTTCGCCCGCGGATCGTTGTTCTCAATCCAGTCGAGCAACATTTGGCGGCTGACCTTCCCGCGGTCCGTCACGGGCAATTCGGACAGGGTGAAATACCGCAGGGGTCGCTTGTCCCGGGCGAGCAAACCGTCCAGTCCCGTCTTCACTTGGGTTGCCGTCACCGAACCATAGGCGGGTACGATTCCGGCGACGACTTTCTGGCCGCGCACTTCGTCCAACATCCCGGCCGCTACAGCCGCCGAGACCCCGGGGACCGATGCCAGGGCGAGTTCCACCTCGTGGGGATAGACGTTCCTCCCGGAGGTGATGATCATGTCGGACCGACGGCCGAGGATGTGCAGGACACCGGAGTCCACATAGCCTTGGTCCCCCACCGTGTACCAACCGTCAAAGCACCGCAGCGCTTGGCCGTCGTCGCCCCACAGATACCCGTTGCTGACCATGCCGGAGCGGACACAGATATTCCCGTCTGCCCCTTCGGGCCGCTCCGCGCCGTCGTCGTCCATGATCTTGAGTTCGACGCCGGGAAACGGTTGGCCGATTCCCGTTCCGCCGGCGTCGAGCGGTTCCCCGGCGGCAAGGCGCGTTCCGGACACAAAGCTGAGCTCGGACGCACCGTAGTATTCGAAAATTGCCGCATTGGGCGCCCACCGCCGGGCCGCTTCAAGGGTACGGGCGTCGAGCTTCGAGCCTGCGCAAATAATGCTCCGAACACCGGATGCGTCCACGCCCCCGGTCAATCCGCGCTCGCTCAAGAGGCGCAGCATAGTAGGCACGAGGACAAGGCGGGTGACCCCGTCATAAGCGATGGCCGCGTGGACATCGCCGACGTCGAAGGTCTCCAGGGTATGGAAAGCCGCCCCCGCATACAAGCATTCGGACAAGGCGTAGAGGTTCAAGCTCGCGGCCAGCGGCCCGGGCGCAAGCGTCCTGTCCTCCGGCGTCAGCCCGAAGAATTCGATGGAGGCGTCAAACGAGACCTGCCACGAACGCCGTGAACGGGTGAAGGCCTTGGGGACGGACGTGGTTCCGGACGTCAGCCCGATCAGGAACGTGGTGTCCGGATCGCCGTCGGTCAGCTGTTCGCCTTCGCCATGGTGGAGGCCGGTGGCGGACCCGGCTTGCCTCATCCTCCCGGTGACCTCATCGATCATGGCGTGCGGCCACAACGGGTCGAGCACGGCGCAGCGCCGCTCGCCGGCCACCGCGGCCGTGTACGCCACCACGAAGTCCAGGGAATTGGGCTCGGCGAGTATCGTCGTCGCGGCGGTCTCGCCCAGGCGCAACGTTGCGGCGTCCCGAAGGTCAGCCCAGTTGAGCCGTTTGCCGCCGACGACGACGGCGGTGTCGTCGGGGCGGTCATCGGCCCAGAGCTGAAGTTTGTCCAGAAAAGGCATCATCGAATTTTAGCCTCTGCGCCAGCTCCCCGGCCTTCTGTGACGCTGTGCGGGTACGACGACGGCCGGTCACCTTTCGCGAAAGG